>JANYGE010000072.1 GCA_025362535.1 Hyphomicrobiales bacterium | reverse complement strand
TTGAAGACCCCGTCTACTACCGCATCGTCTCAGGCGGTCAAAATGAAGGACCGTTCTATGCGCATTGCCATGGAAAGGATGATAGGCTTACCTTGCTATCGACTGTTGAAGAAGGCCTTTGGAAATGTAGTGTTTGCAAAGAAAGCTTTGAAACTCAGGGACACAGACAAAGGCGGAAACAACCACCTGTCGTCCGATCTAATCGTTCCAATGGCCCACATAGCTGGATGGAGCGTTAAACCCCCTCACCTCAAATCCGGCGGCATCGCTTCCTTCACCAGTGCTGCAAGTGTATCAGCCAAGCTCGCCACCTTCTGATCCTGCGAACCCAATCTCCGCACTGAAACCGTCTTCTCTTCCATCTCGCGTTTGCCCACGGCCAAGATCACCGGCACTTTAGCCAGCGAATGCTCGCGCACTTTGTAGTTGATCTTTTCATTGCGCAAATCAGCTTCACACCGCAAACCCAATGCGCGCAATTGCGAGCGCACTTCAACGGCATAGTCATCCGCCTCGCTCGTAATCGGCGCCACCATCACTTGCACGGGTGCTAACCACAGTGGGAAATGGCCGGCGAAATTCTCAATCAAAATTCCTAAGAACCGCTCCATCGAACCGCAAATGGCACGGTGGATCATTACTGGCACGTGCTTTTCGCCATCGGGGCCGATGTAGAAGGCACCGAAGCGTTCCGGCAAATTGAAATCCACCTGCGTGGTGCCGCATTGCCAATCACGGCCGATGGC
Source organism: Hyphomicrobiales bacterium (assembly GCA_025362535.1). Taxonomy (GTDB): domain Bacteria; phylum Pseudomonadota; class Alphaproteobacteria; order Rhizobiales; family Aestuariivirgaceae; genus Aestuariivirga. The sequence continues at coordinate 14,853 of JANYGE010000072.1, read as the reverse complement.
ATCGCGCAACACATATTCAAACTTGGGGCCATAGAAAGCCCCCTCGCCCGGATTGATCGCGGTTTTAATTTTGCCACCAGAGGCTTCGGCGATTTGCACCAGAACCTTTTGCATAATATCTTCGGCGCGATCCCAATCGGCATCCGTGCCCACGCGCTTTTCGGGGCGCGTGGAAAGCTTCACCACAATCTGCTCGAAACCGAAATCCTTATAGGTGGATAAGATCAAATCATTGATCTTGAGGCACTCATCCGCCATCTGCTCTGGTGTGCAGAAGATATGCGCGTCATCCTGCGTGAAGCCACGCACCCGCATCAGGCCATGCAAAGCGCCTGAGGGTTCATAGCGATGCACCGCGCCAAACTCAGCAAGCCGCATCGGCAGCTCACGATAGGAACGCAAACCATGTTTGAAAATTTGCACATGGCCGGGGCAGTTCATCGGTTTCAGCGCGAACACTTGCTCGTCTTCGGTGTGTTCGCCTGCCGATGTAGCGGCAAACATCGCTTCCTTATACCAGCCCCAATGACCAGAGGTTTCCCACAGGCTTATCCAACAGCTGCGGTGCATTCACTTCCTGATAATCGAGCTTGCTCAAACGACGGCGCATATAAGCAATGAGCTGTTGGAATATCGTCCAGCCCTTGGCATGCCAGAACACCACACCGGGGCCTTCTTCCTGGAAATGGAACAGGTCCATCTCGCGCCCCAGCTTGCGGTGGTCGCGCTTTTCAGCCTCTTCCAAAGCTGTCACATAATTTTGTAAATCCTTATCGTTGGCCCAAGCTGTGCCGTAAATGCGTGTCAGCATCGGCTTGGTGGAATCGCCGCGCCAATAAGCGCCAGCCACCTTCATCAATTTGAACGCGGTGCCAATCTTGCCAGTGGAATTCATATGCGGCCCACGGCACATATCCACCCAACCACCTTGATCGTAGAATTTTATATCTTCATTGCCGGGGATTGAATCCACCAACTCCACTTTGAATGCCTCGCCCTTTTTCTCAAAAAACGCTTTGGCTTCTTCGCGCGTCTTCACCGATTTTGAGAATGGCTTATCGCGCTGGATAATCTCACGCATCTTTTTTTCAATGGCCGGAAAATCAGCTTGCGAGAAAGGCTCATTGCGGAAAAAATCATAATAGAAGCCATTTTCGATAACAGGCCCAATCGTCACCTGCGTGCCCGGGTGCAATTCCTGCACCGCCTCGGCCAACACATGGGCGGCATCATGGCGGATCAATTCCAAGGCGCGGTCATCATCGCGTGTTACAATTTGCAAGGTCGAATCACTGGTAATCGGATCAGCCAAATCCACCAAAACGCCGTTCACAATGGCGGCAACGGCCTTCTTTTCGAGTGATTTGGCGATGGATGCGGCCACTTGGCCTGCTGTTTGTCCGGCTTCAACTTGGCGCTTTGCACCATCGGGGAATGTCAAAGTAATCATTTTAATCTCCTTTTGCTCACTCCCACAAACAAGTGCAGGTAAGCTATTTCATTGATCGAAAAGCCTAAATGCCGTGCATTTCGATCAAGGTCAACACATCTCATTGCACGTTAAGATTTTATCAATTTTTCAATAACTCAACATTAACCTTAACGCTTCATGATCAACCCATCTTCAGTGATAACAGTAAATGGGTACATCTAATGAAAAAGCATCTCTTCCTTCTCGCCTTCGCCGCAGCAACATTTCTGCCGGCAGCAGCCACTTTGGCCGCCGATCTTGATCCGCCACCACCGCCCGTAGAACAGCTCCGCCCTGCCAGCTATGATTGGACAGGTCTATATGTGGGTGGCTGGGTTGGTATGACATGTATCGATAGCACGGTAACCAACACAACAACTTCGCTCGACTATTTGAATGCTGGTTGCGGCTTTAAGGGTGGTGCACTCGCTGGCTACAATTATCAGATTGATAACATGGTATTCGGCTTTGAAGGTGACTGGGGTATGAGCGGCAACATCGTCAGCAACACACAAGTGGGTGCCGATTTTGAATATGAAATGAACGACATCGCCACCGCTCGTTTGCGCTTAGGTTATGCTATGGACGATACGTTGTTCTTCGTAACTGGCGGCGGCGCTTGGGCACGCGCCACTCTCACCGATAATGTGTCAACCACTGCAACAGAATTGCAAGCCGATCATTGGGGTTGGACCGTGGGTGGTGGTATTGAGCACGCAGTCACCGATCGATTGCGCGTCAAGATGGATTATCTTTATACCAAATTCCAAGATGCTGATTACACCGATGCCTGTTGTGATATTCACGGCGGACCTGGCGTAGACCAAGAAGTGCGCGTTGGAGCAATCTTCGCGTTCTAAGTTCGAAATTATCTGAAATTAAGCAGCCGCAGAATTCGTTCTGCGGCTGTTTTATGTGTGCTCATGCAAATGCTCCGGCACCGGATCAAACCCCTCGCCACCCCAAGGGTGGCAGCGCGAAATGCGCCTCAGAGCCAGTTTGCCACCAGCCCAAGCACCGTGTTTCTCAATTGCCTGCGTCGCATATTCTGAACAAGTCGGCAGAAAACGGCAACCTCGCCCCATGAAGGACGATAGTGTAAGTTGATAAATTCGAATTAGAATGAGCAACAGCGTTTTCATAAGGCCAACATAGTGACTTCTGCCCGCAAACCCAACATTCTCTTCATCATGGCTGATCAGATGGCGGCGAGGTGCTTGCCGATCTATGGCCATCCTCTGGTTAAAACCCCGAACCTATCGCGCCTTGCTGCTGAAGGCGTGGTTTTTGAAAATTGTTACAGCAGCAGCCCACTCTGCGCCCCCGCCCGCGCCACAGTAATGAATGGCCTGCTGCCGTCCCGCACCGGGGTCTATGATAATGCCGCCGAATTCCCTTCGGCCATTCCTTCCTGGACGCATTATCTGCGCCAGCTTGGTTATAAAACCTGTCTCTCCGGCAAAATGCACTTTGTCGGGCCAGACCAATTACATGGCTTTGAAGATCGCCTGACCACCGACATCTATCCCGCTGATTTCGGCTGGACCCCGAATTGGCGCTTGAAGCAGGAGCGCATAGATTGGTGGTATCATAACATGACCTCGGTGCTGCAGCCTGGCATCGCCGAAATTTCCAATCAGTTGGAATTTGATGATGACGTGGCGTTTCAGGCAGTCCGCAAAATTTATGATCATGCCCGCTTTGACAGCGATAAGCCGCTGGCCCTGCTCGCCTCCTTCAGCCACCCGCATGATCCCTATGCCGCTCGCAAAGTGTTTTGGGATATCTATAACGATGCCGATATTGATATGCCGCGCGTTGGTCCGCGCAACCAGCGTGATGCCCATAGCCAGCGCCTCTATGAAATGTCGGCCATGGATGATTATGTCGTAACCGATGATGATGTGCGCAAAGCCCGCCATGGTTATTATGCCAGCATTTCCTATATCGACAGTTTAGTGGGCCAACTTCTCGACGCTTTAAAAGCCACCAACATGCTTGATAATACTGTGGTGGTGTTCACATCCGACCATGGCGATTTCCTCGGTGAGCGTGGCCTCTGGTATAAAATGTCTTATCTAGAACCCTCGGCCCATATTCCCATGTTGGTATGGTCACCCAAAACTTATAAGCAGCGTCGCGTCAAAGAGCCTGTAACACTGGCTGATATTTTGCCAACGCTGGCTGATATCGGAAATGGCAAACCCTTGGCTTTGGCCCGTGTAGTGGATGGCCGCTCGCTGGTGCCCCTGCTTGAAGGTCAGAAGGAAAATGACGAAGCAACCGCTTGGGGTGAATATCTCGCCGAAGGCGTGGTAGCACCCATGTATATGCTGCGCCGGGGCCCCTGGAAATTCATCCATACGCCAACTGATCCTGATCAATTGTTTAACATTGATGATGATCCCGATGAAATAACGAACCTCGCAGCGGGTCATCCGCTCGCCGCAAAATTCCGTGCCGAAGTTGAAGCAAAATTTGATATTCCGCGCATCCACGCGCAAGTCCTCGAAAGTCAGAAATCTCGGCTCATGATGTTTGAAGCCATGAAAAATGGCAGCCTCTTCCCGTGGGATTTCCAACCTTTGCGCAAAGCCTCCGAGCAATATACCCGCAATCATATGAGTGTGACCGAGCGTGATTTGAGGTCAAGGTATCCGCAAGCGCCGGATATTGAGAATAAGAGGGTGAAGTAAAGGGATATCATCCGCCCAAAACCCTGTTCACAATCGCCCAATAAATCGCAGCAAACACCAGAGCCGCTATCACCGTGGTAATTAAAAACTTTCGCACCAGACCATGCACAACTGGCGCACCAGCTTCATTGCCCTGCTGCACGGTCTCGCCCGTCTCCGCCGCATTGCGCACACCGAAAGGCAGCACAGCAAACAGCACCGTCCACCAGATCACAAAATAAATGGCGATAGCGCTTGCGAGTTTCATGCCTGTTCCAGTTCAATCAAAGTGCCAAAAAAATCTTTGGGGTGTAAAAATAAAACTGGCTTACCATGCGCGCCAATTTTAGGTTCCCCATCTCCCAGAATACGAGCACCCGACGCGATTAGATGATCGCGTGACTTAATTATATTTTCAACTTCATAACAGATGTGATGCATGCCACCGGAAGGGTTTTTCAACAGAAATGCGGCAATGGGAGAATCCTCACCCAAAGGCTCCAGCAATTCTATTTTGGTGTTCGGCAATTCCACAAATACCACCGTCACGCCATGCTCCGGCAGGCGCTGCGGAGCAGTTACAATGGCCTCGAGGCTCTTGCGATAAAGTAAAACCGCTGCTCCTAAATTTGGCACAGCAATGGCCACATGATTAAGCCTGCCTAACATTATGCCGCCGCCCTTTCGATAAGACCATCCATCAACCATTGCCGCGCTGGCGGCATGGCAATGGCACGCGGGCCAAACACATGGCGCTCCAAAAAATAGCCGGTGAGTTTAAGCCCCGCCAACACGTCACCAATCTGCATATCATTTGCACCGCGCAAAAAAGCAGGCAGTGAAAACAACCGATCAATATAAGGCTGGGCCGCCTCCCTGCTCACAGCGCGGCCCGTTTTTGGCGACACAAATTCAAGCTCATGCAACTGGCCTGTGGACGCACATTTGCTGAGATCCAAACCAAAGCCAAGCTCATCCAACAAACCCATTTCCCAGCGCACCAGTAAAGCGGGCCACACCGCATCATCTTCAATTGAAGACAGCACCACATGCGCTGCATGATAAAGCCTGGGATGCGGCTCGCGCTCTGGCAACATTTGCGTAAGAGCCATCAAAGTGGAAAGCCCGGCGAGGCGAAACGGATAAGATAAAATAAATCCAGCTTTCAAGGCCAAAGGCTCCAATTGGAACATGCCCATATGCTCTTCCAGTCTGGCACGCCATGTCACCATAACCAGATTTCCGGGTTGCAACACGGGCCGCATGTGGCGCGAACGTCCGCCACGCACCATGCCCAAACAGCGCCCATGTTCGGCTGTTAGAATTTCGGCAATAGCCGAGGTTTCGCCATGGGAGCGCACGCCAATCACAACCCCTTCATCGCGCCATTCCACGTTAAGTAATTACCTCTTTGAAAGCCCCATCATGCGCAAGCGCTCAGGGTCTTGTGCCCAATTCTCACGCACTTTAACGAACAGAAATAGATGTACACGCCGATCAAATGATTCTTCCATGTCCTTGCGGGCAAGCGACCCTAGTATTTTAACTTGCGCACCCCCCTTGCCCAGAACAATGGCCTTTTGGCTATCGCGCTCGACAAATATAGCTTGGGTGATTTTCACCGAGCCATCCTTGCGCTCTTCCCAGGCTTCCGTTTCCACGGTGGAAGAATAGGGCAATTCATCATGCAAGCGTTCATAAATTTTTTCGCGCGTGATTTCAGACGCAATAAACCGCAAATGCACATCGGCAGTTTGGTCTTCCGGATAAAGCCAAGGCCCAATCGGCATTTTCTCAGCCAGCTTGGCGCCAAGCTTGGCCACGCCGGAACCACTTAAAGCACTCACCATATAGGTTTCAGTGAACTCATAGGCCGCCGCCATTTGCTCCGCGAGCGGCAGAAGTTTTTCCGGCTCCAACAGATCAACCTTATTAAGAACCAAAATAACTTTGGCCTTTTGCGCTTTGAAGCCATCAATAATTTTCTGAACTTCATCTTCAAGCCCACGCCGTGCATCAACCAGAAGCACCACCGCATCAGCCTCACCAGCCCCGGTCCAAGCACTCTCAACCATCGCCTCATCAAGCTTGCGGCGGGGTTTAAAAATACCCGGCGTATCAACCAGAACCACCTGGGTTTGCTCATGCATATAGATCGCCCGAATGCGGGCTCGCGTGGTTTGCACTTTGTGGCTGACGATGGAAATTTTTGATCCCACCAATTTATTAACCAGCGTAGATTTGCCCGCATTGGGTGCGCCAATAATAGCCACAAATCCGCACCGTGTTGCCATGGTGTCAGTCGTTGTCATGGTATCAATCATTTAGCGCAAAGCCTCGCGTACGATAAAGGCTCCAGCGGCAGCCATTTCCGCAGCTTGTTTAGAGGCACCAGTGCCAATAGAATTTTCATAAGGTCCAACTTTCAAAGAGATCGTAAATACCGGCGCATGTTCAAGGCCGGTGCGATCTGTCACTTCATATTGCGGCAAAGGCAGCGCCCGCGCCAGCGCCCATTCTTGCACAAAGGTTTTGGCGTCTTTCAAATCGGCTGGCGTCTTGGCCAACATATCAGCCCAGCACGAGAGAATGAAGCCCCGTGCGGCCTCCAGCCCCCCATCCAGATAAATCGCGCCGATGATCGCTTCAACCACATCACCAACCACCGACGCTATGCGCTGCACACCTTTTTTCTTTTCGGTGGTGCCGACAATGATAAACTCTTCAAGGCCAAGCCTTTGCCCCACCAAAGCGCAAGTTTCGCCGCGCACCAAAAGGCTGAGGCGGGCGGCCAAAGGGCCTTCTTGCTCAGTGCTGAAACGCGAAAACAAATCTTCAGCAATCACCAAACTGAGAACCCGATCACCCAAAAATTCCAACCGCTGATAGTCAGCACGTTTGCTCTGGCGGCTGCCATGGGTCAGCGCATGTTCACACAACACCGGATCTTTGAAATGATAGCCGAGAATCTCTTCAAGCTTGCGCTGCAAAACCGCGCCTAAATCCAGTTAAAGAAGCGCGACCAGCGAATCTGGAACGGCCACTTCCATGGCTCTTTCAGCGAGGAACCCGGTGCAAACGAGAAGAAGATCACATCGGCACGGCCAACGAAATTTTCAATCGGAACATAGCCAACCTTGTCGAGATAGCGTGAATCCTGCGAATTATCGCGATTATCGCCCATCATGAAATAATGATCAGCCGGCACCACATATTCTTCGGTGTTATCAGCTGACATATCACCAAAATCGAGCACACGGTAAGTCACACCATTGGGCAGTGTTTCTTGAAACTGCGCAACCACAGGGCCTTGACCACTTTCATGTGAAGAATCGACATAATCCTCAACGCGCACTTTCGGCACAGCTTCGCCATTGATGAACAATTGGCCCTGCTTCATCTGAATCCTGTCACCCGGCAAACCGATAACCCGTTTAATATAGTCAATATTCAAATCTTGCGGATATTTGAACACCGCCACATCACCACGTTTTGGCGTGTCGGCCAGAATTTTACGACCCGGAAAATCGACAAATGAGCAGCAGCTCAACCATGGCGGGCCTGAAAAACCACCAAAGGAAAAGTTAAACGAATACTTTCCATATCCATAGGAAAGCTTTGAAACAAATAGATAATCACCTATTTTCAAGGTCGGATACATCGACGATGATGGAATGTTAAACGGCTGAAACAAAAAAGTGCGGACAAAAAAAGCAATCAAAAGCGCTTGGATAATCACCTTTGCGGTGTCCCAAATGCTCTCTTCTGGTTTGCCGCTTGCTGTGCGCACTGCGGCCATGCTGTTATCTTTCTTGCTCATTTAAATTCCCGGCTGCCAAAGGCAGCGCTCTAAATTGTTGTAAATCCATATACTATTTACACTATGTGAGACGCAATCATGCCAAGTTCAAGGCGGACCACTGTTGCGTACATGTCACACAGGCAGAATCAGGTTGCTTCAATAACGACCACGGCCTGCGCATAGGGATGATCATCCGTTATAGTGAGGTGAACTTTAGCACTCATGCCAGCGGGGATAAGCCGTTCCAATTGCGCTTTTGCTCCACCCGTCAGAACCATTGTAGGCCTTCCCGACATCTCGTTCACCACACCCATATCTTTCCAAAACACCCCGCGCCGGAACCCCGTGCCCAAGGCTTTGGAACAGGCTTCCTTGGCAGCAAAGCGCTTGGCATAAGAGGCCGCACGCATGGCCCGCTTGTCGGATTTCTTTTTTTCAATCTCGGTAAAAATACGGTCCGTGAAACGCATGCCATAACGAGCAAGCGTTTGTTCAATGCGCCTGATATCCACAATGTCATTGCCGATGCCAATGATCATGCCTTCATGCCCCGGCTGCCGGGTTTAATGGCAGGGATGGCGGCCAACTCGGGTGGAAGCGCATCCGCCGCATAGGCCGGAATTTCCAAGGCCGTAAGCGCATGCAGCGGCACTCCCACATCAGCCTTGCCGCCAGAGCGATCAATCAAGCAAGCCGCCGCAATACAATGGCCACCCTCCTCAGTTATGCCAACAATACACTCACGCGATGAAAGTCCGGTGGTCACAATATCTTCCACCATCAAAATGCGCGCACCTTGGGGAATGCTAAAGCCACGCCGCAAAACCAATTTGCCATCAACCCGCTCAAAGAATATCGCAGGCACACCAAGCTGGCGCCCCATTTCATAACCAACCACAACGCCACCCATGGCAGGCGAGGCGACCAGATCAAAGGCCCCATAATTTCCAACTCGCACTGAAGCCGCCAGACTGGCACACAGGCGCTCAGCACGTTTTGCATCCATCAGCACGCGAGCACATTGTAAATAGCGGGCTGAATGCAAGCCCGAAGACAACACAAAATGCCCTTCAAGCAAAGCACCAGCGGCTCTAAATTCATTCAAAACATCATCATGCGAAAGCATATTCTACCCCGTTACCCGCGCTACAGAATTAACCGAAGGCCTGCTCTTTAAGGCTTTCATAATGTCATTCAAGTGGCGGTTGTCAAACACCTCGATCAACACTGTAAGATCAAAGAAATCACGCACCCCTTCGCGCTTGACCAATTGCAGCTCATCAATATTGCCACCATTCTCGCCGATCACCTGGGTCACTTGCGCTAAGGCTCCCACTTCATTGATCAACGAAATATGGATGCGCGCTGGAAATCTTTGGCCTTCCTCAGCAATACCCCAGGCCAAATCCACCCAGCGCTCTGGTTCCTGGTCAAACTGTTCCAGCGCATTGGCGAAAATCGGATAAATCGTAATGCCCTCACCCGGCATGGTAATGCCCACAATCCGTTCGCCCGGCACAGCACCAGTGACCGGATGAATTTTCAACGCCATATTGGCCTCAGCACCACGCACTGGGAGCGAGAACTTGCTGCTCCCTGCGGCCTTTCTGGCTGAAACCTTGCGCCGCATGGCACGGACTTCTTTTTCATCAACGGTAAGACCAAGTGCTTTTAAAACATCCAATGCTGAAAGCTGGCCGCGGCCAACCGCCGCCAAAGCGTCATCAACATTTTTATGGCCGAGGCGCGGCACTGCTTTCACCAGCTCTTTTTCAACAAACGGATGTGACTGCCGTTCCAAAAGCTTCTCAACAATTTCACGGCCCAGCCCGGCAAACTGTTTGCGAATGGCAGCCCCAGTGGCGCGCCGGATGGCGGCCTTGGCTTTGCCTGTTACAGCGATTGCCTCCCACGCAGGGGGCGGCACTTGCGCCTCGGAGCGAATAATCTCCACCTCATCGCCATTGCGCAAATGCGTAACCAAAGGCGCATGCCGCCCGTTCACCTTGCTGCCAACGCAACTGTCACCAACCGATGTGTGAACCGCATAAGCAAAATCAATCGGCGTTGCGCCCAATGGCAAAGCAATCAACTGGCCCTTTGGCGTAAAACAAAACACCTGATCATGAAACAGCTCGAGCTTGGTATGTTCAAGAAACTCCTTAGGGCTATCGCCCTCCTGCAACACATCCATCAAATGCCGAAGCCAGCGATAGGCATTGGATTCTTTAGCGGGAGTCGCATCGCCTGATTTAGCTTCAGCAATATCCTTATAGAGCGCGTGTGCGGCAACCCCGCGATCAGCAATTTCATGCATGATATGCGTGCGGATTTGCATTTCCACCCGCATTGAATGCGGGCCAATCACCGTGGTGTGCAGCGAGCGATAATCATTCTGTTTCGGATTGCTGATGTAATCTTTAAAGCGCCCGGGCACCGCCTTCCATGTGCGATGCACCACACCCAGCGCACGATAACACTCATCAACCCGCTCCACCAAAACCCGAAACGCGAAAATATCAGAGAGTTGATCGAGCGAAAGTTGTTTGCGCTCCATCTTGCGCCAGATCGAATAGGCGCGTTTTTCCCGGCCGGAAACTTCGGCCTTCAAACCATTGGCTGCCAATTCCTTCGAAAGCGCAATTTCGATTTCACGCAAAACATTGCCGCTCTCAGTGTGGAGCCGCACCAAACGCTGCACAATAATGTCTTGTGCATCTGGGTTGAGAACCCCAAAGGCAATATCCTCCATCTCATCGCGAATAAGCTGCATGCCCATGCGGCCTGCCAGCGGCGCATAGATTTCCATGGTCTCCTGGGCAATGCGCTGGCGTTTTTCTGGCTTCACATGGTGCAAGGTGCGCATGTTATGTAAGCGATCCGCCAACTTCACCAAGAGCACCCGCACATCGCGTGACATGGCCAAAAGCAGCTTGCGCAAATTCTCAGCCTGGGTTGCTTCTCTGGTCACCATATCAAGCTTGGCAATTTTAGTGAGACCATCCACCAATGAGGCAATCTCTGGCCCAAACTTATCGACGATCTCTTGTTGTGTGGCTTCCGTGTCTTCCACTGTATCATGCAGCAAGGCCGCAACAATGGTGGCCGTGTCCAGCTTCATTTCCGCGAGAATGGCCGCAACTTCGAGCGGATGATTAAAATAAGCCTCGCCGGAGGCCCGCTTCTGCGTGCCATGCGCCTTCATGGCATAGATATAGGCCCGGTTGAGAAGGTCCTCATCCGCATCGGGGTCATATTTGGTGACCCGTTCCACAAGCTCATACTGGCGCATCATATGAACCACTCTAAGCAAAAAAAAACCGAGCGCTAGGCCCGGTTTCTAAAATCTTTGAAATGATTGATTAATAGCCGTTGCGTTGGCTGCCGGGGCTTTCAGCTGGGGGCATGCCTTCGAGGCCGCGCAACAATTCTTCCTCAGTCATTTGTTCCATATCAAGTGATTCTTCACCCGGCGCATGCATGCCTGCGAGCTCAGTCGATTGACCGATCAATGGAACTTCAGTGGCTTCGGGTTCATCCACTTCAACCTGCTTTTGCATGGCATGGATAAATTCTTCACGAAGATCATCCGTGTTGATATTGCGCGAAGCAATTTCACGCAGCGAAACCACAGGGTCTTTATCATTATCGCGGTCCACAGTGATTGGTGTGCCTTGGCCAATGTTGCGGGCGCGGTGCGAAGCCAAGAGCACAAGCTCAAAGCGATTAGGCAATTTGTCGATGCAGTCTTCGATGGTAACGCGAGCCATGGAAGCACACTCCTTAAAAATGAGGGAATTGATTAACGCGCCTTCTAGCGGCCTCAGGGGCTAATTGCAAGCGCCTGTTTATAGGCCGCAATATCGGCATTTTTCACGAAAATCGGAATGTTGAAAAACACCGCATGGAAGTTAAACCCGCCATGCTCCATTTCATCAATCGCCTGTTGCTTGGTCCAGTCCTGGTAAAGAATACGGTACATGGCCATCACGACGCCAGTGCGGTCCGCCCCGTGCTTGCAATGGACCAAAACGGCACCCTTCGCTTCGCCCGCTTTGATCAGCTTCAAGGCAGCAATAACATCCACGTCCTTAATGGACATCGCATTCATCGGCACGGATTGCTCTTCGATCTGAACGCCCTTCAAAAGAGCAGCATCAGTCTGGGACTCACGTAAATTTATGACAGTTAGAACCTTCAAATTCGATTGCGCCGCAACAAAGCCCGCCGCCGTGGGCTGGGCCGAACGATAAAGATTTGGTGCAACCTGATTGAGGTTTGGCAGGCCATCCATAGCCACAGGTTTTGCCCAGTTTGCATCACGCGCTTGGGCAACGTGAGGAAATGCGAGCAGGCCCGTGGCCAAGATGGCGCGACGATTTAAATTCAACTCAGCCATATCGAAGCCAAACCCAAAAATGCAAAGAAGCCAACAACATCGGTCACGGTCGTGAGAAACACTGCCGAGGATATGGCAGGGTCTATTTCAAAATGATCCAAAACCAATGGCAGCAATATGCCTGCAAGCGCTGCCGCCAGCAAGTTAATGATCATGGCCGCTCCAATCACCAACCCAAGTCCGCCAAAGCCAAACCACCACCAAGCGAATAGCCCGACAATGATCGCAAAGAGCACACCATTGATGAGGCCCACTGCTGTTTCACGGAAGATAACTTTAACCGCATTGACGGGGCCGAGTTCACGCGTGGCCAAGGCCCGCACAGCAACCGTCATAGTCTGGGTTCCGGCATTGCCCCCCATCGAAGCCACAATCGGCATGAGCACCGCCAAGGCCACCATCTGCTGGATGGTAGCGTCAAACCACGAGATCACCCACGAAGCCAGAACAGCTGTGAGTAAATTAACCAGCAACCACAAAAACCGCGATTTTGTAGTTTCCAAAACGGTGCCCGTGATCGCCTCTTCCGAACCAACGCCGCCCAAATGCAAAATGGCGTCTTCGGCTTCGTCTTTGATCACGTCCAAAATATCATCAACCATGAGCATGCCCACAAGCCGCCCATTCGTGTCAATCACCGCCGCTGACACCAAATTATATTGTTCAAACTTATAGGCCACATCATCTTGGGCATCAGCCACGCTGAAAACTGTGGCATCCTCATCAATGATATCAAACACTTTTCGGTCACGTGAACTGCGCAACAAACGGCTGAGCGGCACTTCACCTTTGAAATGCTCATCGGCATCGGTCACATAAATCTCAACGAAATTTTCTGGAATATCTTTGGCCGAGCCGATGTGATCAATCACTTTTCCAACTGTCCAGTCCTCCAGAACTGAAACAAATTCCGTCTGCATCAAACGGCCAGCCGTATAGTCGGGATAGTCCAGAGCGCGGCTCAGTGCCACCCGGTCGAGCTTGGAAACCTTGGACAGGATTTCAACCTGCTCATGGCGTTCCATATCCTCAATCAGATAGAGCGCATCATCGGTGTCGAGTTTCTTGATCGCCGATGCAATCACATCAGCAGGCAACGCATCCATCAGATCGTCGCGCACACCCTCATCAAGTTCGGCCAGAGCCTCAACATCAAAGTGCTTGCCCAGAATGGCGATAAGATCAACCCGGCGATATTGCTCTATGGCTTGCAGCAAGTCGGCCATATCAGCCGCATGCAAATCGCGGGTAAAGCTGCGCACCTGCTTGACATCTTTTTCTTCGAGCGCCGTCAGCAGATCAACAATGAATTTAGAGTTCAGGGCACCCCACTCATCGCGAAACGCGGTCACATGGTCAGCTTCACTCATGTGCCTCTCCCCGATGCTGAAAACCCAACATGCTTAACAATCTGCACACCCTTAATAAAGGGTTGGTGCGGCCAAGAGGACTCGAACCTCCACGAGTTTCCCCGTTACCACCTCAAGGTAGTGCGTCTACCAATTCCGCCATGACCGCATGCTGATTTTGCAAGCAAGCGGGTGAATAACAGGCGATTTCGGGAAGTGCAACCCCTGCTTATCAATCAGCATAGAAAACCCGCATGGTTAACAATCACAAAACAAATTACCCAGCATTTACATAGACTTGTAGCACCAAAACGAACGTGGCTGAAATGTGGCGTGTGTATGTTGATCCCATAACAAGAAATACAACGGGACGGCAAAATGAAGATTTCGATGACAACAGGAGTGGCCTTTGTAGCGTTAGCGCTACTCTGCATGAACGCTTACGCCAGCGATTCTGCAGTTGCCACCGACGTCAAAGCCAAGCCGATCAACGCCACGATCTTCGGCAAATCTCTGCCGCCTATTGGCTATGTGGAGTTTTGTTCGCATGGCGAGGACGAATGCAAGGGCAAAGGCGGCAACGCTGATCTGCTCGTCATGTCGCCCGATAACTGGAGCATGCTCAACCAAGTCAACACGTATGTGAATGGCAAGATCAAGCCAGAGAGTGACCAAGATTTATATCATGTCGCTGAAAAATGGACCTATCCAACTTCGGCTGGCGATTGCGAAGATTATGTGCTGCTGAAAAAGCGCTATTTACAAAGCATGGGATTTTCTCCCGACGAATTACTGATCACGGTTCTGCTCGATGAAAAAGGTGATGGCCATGCGGTTCTCACCGTTGTGAGTGACAATGGCGATTTCATTTTAGATAACCGCCGCGATGAAGTTTTGCGCTGGGATCAAACCGTTTACAAATTTCTCAAGCGTCAATCTCAGCAAGACCCCAAACAATGGGTGAGCTTACAGAAATCCACCCCGCAGGTTTTGGCGAGCACCAAGAGCCCGTGATAGTCCTGCGATCGAAATAGCCCGGCTGGCGTCCCCCATCCCCCCCAAGCTACCGGGCTTCCTGGGAGCCGGCACTGTCCCACCCAGTGTCGGCTCCACTTTTTCAACCTCTAACTTCGCTCAATCCAGCTTTAAAGCGCTGC
>JANYGE010000063.1 GCA_025362535.1 Hyphomicrobiales bacterium | reverse complement strand
CTTTTATCTCTCGCGCTGAAATTAAATGGCGCGGAAAACATTCACGCACTGGCCGGCGATACGGATGGCATTGATGGCGCGCGCGAAGTGGCAGGTGCCATCATCACTCCTTCCACGCTCTCCCGCGCCAGAGCCAAGGGCATCGACCCGTGGGCGTCACTCTCTAACAATGATGGACACGGCTTTTTTGAAGCGCTGGGTGATCAAGTGGTGACAGGCCCCACGCTCACCAATGTTAATGACCTCCGGATCATTCTGGTCGAGAGCTAAATAGCCAGTTCGATTAAAAAGGGTCCGTTGCGTTTGAATGAACCCTGCATCAAGGCGGCACATCCTTCTAACGTGTCTGCCTTGGCACCCTCAACACCCATGCCATTGGCAAGCTTCACCCAATCCAAATCCGGATTGCCAATATCCAGCATGTCCAAGGCGGTGCGTCCGGGGTTTGCCCCCACGCCAGCATATTCCCCAAGCAGAATTTGATATTTACGATTTGACAAAATCACCGTGGTCACGGGCAGCCGTTCGCGTGCCATGGTCCAAAGCGCCTGCAATGTGTACATGCCTGATCCATCGGCTTGGGCGGCAATAACGCGGCGTCCTCCACCGGCAAGTGCTGCACCTGCTGCACAGGGTAAGCCGTAACCAATGGCACCACCCGTCACCATCATCCAGTCATGCGGTGGCGCGTCTATGCTGCCAGAATAGATTTGCGCTCCAAATGAGATCGTCTCGTCCATCACAATCGCCTGCTCCGGCATGATGGCAGCGAGCATGCGCCCAAAGCTCTCCGAACTGGGAATGCCAATTGGAATTTCTGGCCGCCGACTCGGTGGCGCAGAAATTTGTTTCTGCGCGCCAAGAAGATCGGCCAGACTCTCAAGGGCGGTTTCAGCATTCTGCTCTGCACGGGCCAAACAATGTAGCGCAGCTGACTCTGGATAGTGCAGGCTCGGTATATTGGGGTATGCAAAGAAGCCCACAGGACCACGTGCGCCCACCAGAATAATATGTTCAAATTCCTTCAAAGCCTCTAGTGCCGCCGCAGCGCCATAAGGAACACGTACGATGGGCAGCACACCGCGCTGATGCAGGCCATTGATAGACTCGGCCATCACATGACACCCTGTCTTTTCCTGAATGCGTGCGGCCTGTTTTTGCGCACCCTTCAACAGAGCATCATGGCCCAATAACAGCAGAACATTTTTGCGTGCCCGCAGAATATCTGCAGCAGCTTCAACTGCGTGAACATCAACATGATTTTGTGAGATATCGGGCAAAGCCTCTGCTACGACGCCACCTTCCGACCACGCCGTATCGGCTGGCAAAATCAAAGTTGAAATTCTTCCGGCCCGGGCCTCTTGCACCGCAACTGCGGCATCGCGCCCAACTGATGCAGAATCCTTCGCGGTTCTCACCCATGCCGAAACCGCAGCAGCAAACCCAGCTGTGTCAGCTGACAGGGGAGGATCATAAGGCCAATGATAGGTGGCTTGATCTCCAACAATATTCACAATTCCTGAACGCGCCCTTCTGGCATTGTGCAAGTTGGCCAATCCATTGGCGAGCCCCGGCCCACAATGCAAAAGCGTTGCGGCTGGCTTTCTGGCAATGCGAAAATAGCCATCAGCCATTCCCGTGACCACGTTTTCCTGCATGCCAGGGATACACCGCAGGCCCGGAATACGATCGAGTGCTGCAACAAAATGCATCTCACTGGTGCCGGGGTTAGCAAAGCAAACTTCAATGCCTGAGTTGATCAGGGTGTGAACTAAACTCTCGGCCCCATTCATTTATGATCACTCTCGCTATATTTGATCCGAGCGATTTTATAGGCATCGAGAACCGAGATTCCATAAATCAATATTCCGCCGACGTGCCGGGAGAAGAAACTCATGTGTTCGGGCATGGTTTTGAAACTGGCCCAGCCCAGAATGACAGTGAAAAATAGAAACGTCAGCCCACGCTGGGCTTGCCCCAACAACACATGGCCAGCACCCGGCAAGATCAATCCGGCGAAAAGAATGAGATAGGGATTTTTAGGTTTATCAGACATTATGGTTTCAACGCTGCATTGAGAGTTAAAAGTATTGCGAGACACTGTGCCACCAGTTCAGGATCAATCACAGTGTCGCCAAAATTCGCTTCCCGAAAAACACCATAGCGAAGCCGGTCCACTTCCGCCACCTGCACAACGATGCGAAGACCTTTGGGTGAAACCAGCAGTTCCTTGCCATGACGTGTTTCAAACAGACCAAGATGAGGTCGCAAAATTTCTGCTGAAGCACAAAGCTGCTCATCATCAGTGCGGATCACCGCATGAGCGGGAAACCCAGTTGGAGTTTTCAGCGTATGTGGCAGAAAATCAAAATTGGAAAAGGTTGTGGGGCCAGTAGGCCGCATCATAAGATCAAGGGTGGCATTTACATTTTGCAATTCAGGCAAGGTGACGAGCAGCCATAGGCTCGGCAGTTTTCGTGTGGCCAGCGTATCGACGACGGCTTTGAGTTGAAAGGTCTGGTACTTATAAGTACCAGTTAATTTCCAAGTTCCGGCAGCCTCGCCTTGTTCAATATTGCAAGTGTGGAACAGGTTCTGCACTTGCGAAAACAGGTGCATAGGTTGCGTTTGAAGGTTGCGTTCAGCAGCCCGCCATTGCCGCCATAACAAACCCAACAAAACAAACCCAATTATGATTGCCAAAACTATCTGCATCATTCGCCTTCAAAAAATTGGCCCGCCAAATCAGCGGGCCAATTCAGATTACTGCATCAAAACTCAATAGCCCTTGGGTTTTGGCCAAGGCATGGTGAACTGATCACCACGCTTTACATATTGATAGCGATAGAAATGGAACCATAAGGAAACGATCAGGTAGAACACCACCATCGC
>JANYGE010000062.1 GCA_025362535.1 Hyphomicrobiales bacterium | reverse complement strand
TTTTTATCTCTGCTGTGATGAGCGCTAACGGTGCCTCTCGACAAGTCATACGCTTATGTCTGCAGGGGCTTGTGCAACCGCTCATGGGCAATGCGTTGTTTTCTGAATATGAAGATGTTTGTGGTCGTGATCTATTGTTCGATGAAAAATTGATTTCAAGAGAAGATCGTAACATATTGTTGGATGCGTTCTTTGCAAACTGTACTTGGGTTCCGATCTATTTTCTATGGCGGCCCAATTTGCGCGATGAGGCCGATAATCACGTGATGGAATTGGCCATCGCCGGAGGTGCTGAAATGATTATCACGGCCAATAAGAAAGATTTCCGAAACGCTGAGTTGAGTTTTCCAAATATTGCGATTTGCAACCCCGTTGAATTTTTAAGCCAAGGACGATTTGCACCATGAGCACACTCACCATCCGCCTGCCTGACGATCAACACGAACGCTTGCGCGTTTTAGCATCACAACGTGGCGTGAGTTTGAATAAGTTGTTTGAAGAGTTCTCAACCAAGGCGCTTGCCGAGTTTGACACGGAAAGTCGTTTTCGCATTCGTGCCGCACGGGGCGATAAGGCAAAAGGCCTGGCGATCTTAGATGCGCTGGACGCAAAACATGCGGGTTTGTAGAATCTCTGAATTGTAGAAACATACAAATTCGTCAAAGACAGAGGGGTGGAGTATGATCCGGAACAACGAAGCGCATCATTGGCCAACGCTAAATAGTTGGTTGCAAGATGAAGGCATTTAGGGTGAGTTGACGATGACTTTAGTCAAAGAAACTTTGGCTATCGAACTTGCCCAAGCCATCGAAGCTCGCGGATTGTCCATACAACAAATGTCGCAAGAAATGAAAATTAGTCTTGCAGAACTGGAAAGCGTTCCTAATCCCAAGAGTGGCAACGTAACTCTGGCCACAATGCAGAAGGCTGCGAATGCTGTAGGGAAAAGTTTGAGGGTGGAGTTGGTTTAGCTATACTCTACTCATGACCAAGGGCAATCTCACATTTACTGCAACTATCCATAAGCTCGGTATCAATCCATGCGTAGATGTACCCAAAGAAATTGTCACAGCCCTCTTGCTGGCAGCGAAAAAGAAAAACGCTCCAGTCCAGGTGAAATGCGAATTACTCGGCACTTTATTTGATGCCAATATAGTGCGCTACGCTGGCAATTGGCGCCTCTATCTCAACACCCCGGTGCGCAAGAGTTCGCAAAGGGATGTGGGCGATACGGTTGAGATCATGCTTCACTACGACCCCACAATCCGAATGCCCCCCATGCCGCAAGCCTTCCGACAAGCATTGAAGGATGACACGGAGGCCCTGCGGCTATGGCGGCTGCGGCCTTCCGCCAAGCGATATGAAATGCTGCAATACCTCAATGGGAAAACCAATGACGCTGCACTCGCGGCCAGCATCATTGAAGTTATCGAGCGTTTGATGAGGAGGCAGTGAAGTCTAATTCCGAGCCTTATCCACCAGCTTGTTCTTGCCAATCCATGGCATCATTTCGCGCAGTTTGGCACCGACAGCTTCGATTTGGTGGCTGTCATTGTTGCGGCGGATTGCCTTGAATCTTGCGGCACCAGCGCGGTATTCTTGCATCCACTCCGAGGTGAACTTGCCGGATTGAATGTCGGCCAATACGCGCTTCATTTCTTTCTTCGTGTCGCTCGTGATGATGCGTGGACCGGAGACATATTCGCCCCATTCGGCAGTGTTGGAGATCGAGTAATTCATGTTGGCAATGCCGCCTTCATAGATCAAATCCACAATCAGCTTCACTTCATGCAAGCATTCGAAATAGGCCATTTCGGGGGCGTAGCCCGCTTCAACCAAGGTTTCAAAGCCGGCGCGGATCAGTTCAACCAAGCCGCCACAGAGAACCACTTGCTCGCCGAACAAATCGGTTTCGCATTCTTCTTTGAAAGTCGTTTCGATCACGCCAGAGCGCCCACCACCCACGCCAGAAGCATAGGACAAGGCGAGATCATGGGCATTGCCGCTCGCGTCATGATGAATGGCGATCAGGCAAGGCACACCACCACCCTTTTGATATTCGCCGCGCACCGTGTGGCCAGGGCCCTTGGGGGCAATCATCACCACGTCAACAGTTTTCTTTGGTTCGATCAAACCATAATGCACATTGAGACCATGGGCAAAAGCAATCGCAGCACCATCACGGATATTGGGGGCGATTTCGCTTTTGTAAATATCTGCCTGCAATTCATCAGGGGTTGCCATCATCAATAAATCGCCCCATGCGGCAGCTTCCGCCACAGTCATCACCTTTAATCCATCAGCTTCGGCTTTCTTGATGGTGGGTGAGCCTGCCTTAAGGGCGATGGCGAGATGCTTGGCGCCTGAATCTTTCAAGTTCAAAGCATGGGCGCGGCCTTGGCTGCCATAACCGACGATGACGACTTTCTTGCCCTTGATTAGATTAACGTCTGCATCCCGGTCATAATATACGCGCATGTGAATTGTCCTTGGTTAAATGTTGGGCAGGGAATTAGCGGGATGGGACAATTAAGGCAAGAGTGAATAAGCACAATCAATTAGACAGTGATCGGCTAGAGCATCAGCTTTCCACTGACGATCTGGGCCAGTAATTTTTGGATCGGTGCAAGTCGAGACAGGCTGGCCACCAAATAATCCCGCGCCACAGGCAGCAGCACCGAGTCAGATTGGTAGAACGGCGTAAACACCAAAGACAAAGCTTGATAAAGCTTCACGTGGCTACGCCGCGTTTTGGCATAAGTAGTAAGAGCTGTTGCAAGATTTTGATTTTGCTCCAAGGCCTGGGTGAGCGCCATCACATCAAGCAAAGCCATATTAGCGCCCTGCCCCAATTGCGGGCTGGTGGAATGCGCACTATCTCCAATGAACACCATATTGCGGCCATAGGGTAAGGCCAGAGTATGATGATCATAACTCGCCATGGTCATTTGATCTTGGCTGGTGATCGTGGCGAGGAGCCCCGAAGTTTCAGGCCAGAGCCTTGCAACT
>JANYGE010000052.1 GCA_025362535.1 Hyphomicrobiales bacterium | reverse complement strand
TTATATTTGTGAGTGACGGCAGTGTGCAGGACGCAGTGCCTGTGCAAGAATTCTTTGAGTCGCGAAATGCTGCCGTGCTGCGTTATCTTGGGCGCCCGCGCTGAGTTACCAGCCGCCGCCCCCGCCGCCACCGCCGCCACCACCTGAAGATCCGCCACCGCCTGATCCTGATGAGGAGCCCGGTGCTACAGATGAGGAAGAGATGGTTGAGGCAAGGCTTGAGCCCAAGTCATGGGTCATGCTGCCCCAATCATTATTATAGCGGCCAGAGCCAAAATACCATGCAGCGCCTGCGGCACCAGCCGCTGCCGCAGCAGCCAGCACGGAAGCAAACTTTGCATTCCACGCATTTTCACAATCCAGCGCCATGGCATAGGGCAAATAACGCTCGAAGAGTTCGGGGGTTTTTTCCGGTGGAGTGAGCATATCCAAACGTTTTTCTTCGGCCATGGTCATGTAAAGGCGGAAGCCTTCGATCGCATCGAGAACGCGACGCCCGGCAATGGTGGGTGCTGGCATGAGATAGGAGAACAGCAGATTGATCAAGCCAACAAGAATTGTGGCGGCGATGAACGCAACAAGGGGCGGCGAGAAATTTTCTGAAGACGAAATTGCAACCGGGATGGCAATAGCTGCGCCGATAAATGGCACGATGAAAATTAATCCGGCAATGGATTTCAATTTTCCAAAGAAGCCTTGATTGGTCACCAAGCCCTTGAGACTGGCCCAACCCGCAGCCAAAACCACCGACCAGAGCACGGCAGCAAAGCCCCCTACAAATAATCCGGTGACCCCTAAGCTATCTGGGGAGACAAAGGCGGAAAGACCAAGGCCCACGACAGAGAGCAACAGACCAAGCGAGAACCAGCCCAGGTTATTTTGAAACAGAGTTCCTTCATATTGTTTCTGCAAAAATTTTTGCAATCCAGTTTTTATTTTGCGAATTGTCTCATTATTCGATTGTCGTAATTCGGTGCGATGTGCTGGCAATAAAGCATAAGTGTTGCTCTCGGATGCTGTGAGCATCTGGGATTGATTGCCAATGGAGGTGAGCGCGTAAATCCCATTGTTATTTTCAATTTTCAATCGGCCTTTGACGGCAAGACCAATGAGATTGGCAGCCATCACACGGTCATCAAATTTTTGCCGCCAGACGAAACGCACCCCGGCAGGTCCTAAATCTTCGGGGGGATGAAACAGCGGAAAGATCGTGCCTTTTGCCGGATCGCGGCCGAATTTGGCCCAGACAATTAGAAAATAGCCAATCACACTCAGCAATGTGAGGCCGAGGCCGGCGTAGCCGGCATTGTCACGCAACATCCAGAGCTGTTGTTGCTGCGCTGATGGTGGAGCCACAATGCCTTTCTGCCAAGCCACAGCAACGGTGAAACCCTCTTGCGGACCGAGGACACGCGTTGTTGCCGCCTCAAACATATTGCCCGTTGCCGTGATGATCTCAGCGTCATGATCTTTAGAGCCAGCATAGCCCGTATAGACTGAGGGGTTTGCTATTTTCGCACCACTTGGCAAATGGATAGTGACTTGCGCATTCTGGATGGCATATTGCCAGCCATTGCCGGTTACGTTCCAGTAAAGCTCATCATAGTCTTTGAAAAATCCAAGCTCACGATCAGCATGGTATTTGAGAATATATTTGTGAATTCCGGGCTCGATTAAAATATCCTTGTCGCCGATTTTTACGCGCACACCATTGGAAATCGGTTCGACCGCATAATTTTCAGCTTGATCATTGCGGGTGACGCTTTCGACAGAAAAATCAACCCGCATCTGCACGCCATTCTTATCTGTATAGCGCGTTGGAAAATCGCGGAAGATGCCGTGGCGGATGGTGCTGCCATCAGAAATCACCGCGATGGATTCAATCACATCAAGTGTTGCGTTAGCATTGACAGTGATATCGCTTTTAAAGTTGATGATGGTTTCTTCTGCCTGGGCTGCAATTGATAGCAGCAGCAGGCAGATGAGGCTGGCAAAAAATCTTTTCATGTTCAGCGCGTTTTGAAATCAACCTTCGGCACTTCGCGCGCCGCCACATCGCCAATGTCGAAAAATTCGGATTTGGTGAAGCGGAAGAAATTGGCAATTAAATTGCTGGGGAATGATTCAATCATCGTATTAAAGGTACGCACCGTGCCATTATAATAGCGGCGCGACATTTGAATTTCATCTTCAATGCCCGACAGCTTGTCTTGCAAATCGCGAAAATTGGCATCGGCCTTCAATTCGGGATAGGCCTCAGCAATCGCAAAGACGCGGCCCAGAGCGGCACTCATGGCTTGGCCCACTTGGCTTTGTTCGCCAACACTACCACCAGCAATGCTCTTGGCGCGCAATTCTGCAATGTCGCGGAAGAGCTTATCTTCATGGGTGGCATAGCCTTTGACGGTTTCGATCAAATTTGGAATGAGATCAGCGCGGCGGCGCAACTGCACATCAATGCCGCTCCAGCCTTCTGCCACCATGTTCTTGTTGCTGACCAGCGAATTATAGACATAAATAAAATAGAGAACTATTGCCGCAACTAATCCAAGCAATCCGTAACCCATGGTGATCTCCAGCCTCTGTTTGTGTTCCGCATTATCGGGCCATCGTGAAGGGTGCGCAAGCGCTTAACTTGGAAGGGCTATATATTTTTCAGAGTGGCCAAAAACGCTTCAATCAATCGTAAATTTGTTCTTGATTTCAACCAGAGCAGCCATTCTTCCATTTTTTCATGACAGTCTGATAACTTTAATGACAGAAGTCGGTTATCGGGCGTCAACTCCCCTTCAGAAATTATGGCTATTCCCAATCCATGAGCAACAGCCTCTTGGGTTGCTTCTCTCCCCTCAACTTCAATCACGCGGCCGATCCGCAAGCCAGCTTGCTCAAAACATTTTTGCACGATCGTTTTTGTTGCAGACCCCTGCTCACGCAACACCATGGTGTGTTGCGCAAGCTCAGCTAGTTTGATTGACTTTCGCGATGCCAAAGGACCCGTTTTTTTGACAATCGCAATCATGTTGTCTTGACGCATTCGGAGCGAAGCGATGCCTGGGTCAAGTGGGCGCGCTGCGGCAACGGCAAAATCCAATGTGAAATCTGTGAGGCGGGCAATGAGATCAGCACTGTTACCGCTCAGCAGCCTGATGTTCACAAGCGGGAATTTCTCATTGAACTTGCGGATATGTGGCAAAATGTGAACCGCTGCGTCAGCCCCTATGGTCAGCTCACCTTGTTTCAGATTTTTTGCTTGTGATAAAAGAGCGGCTGCTTCATTCTCAGTTTCAAAGAGCCTCTCCACAATCGCAAATAGTTTTTTGCCCGTCGTTGTTAACACCGCCCCTTTCGGATTGCGGGTGAAAAGCTGGGTGCCATAGGCTTCTTCCAGATTTCGAATGTGGTCAGAAACGGCGGGCTGCGAAAGCGACAAACGTGCCGCCGCAGCGGTGAAACTGCCAAAGCGGG
>JANYGE010000012.1 GCA_025362535.1 Hyphomicrobiales bacterium | reverse complement strand
GAAACGATCTTCCACCCGCAAATCAGAACCATCCCCGCTTAAAAAATAGATCCGCTGACGCGAACTGCCCTCACTTACCTGTAAGGCAAGGCCTTGTTGAGTCTCATGCAATTGGGCTTGGGCTTCCTGATTCATATTCCCGCAGTGGGATTTAAAGAGGAGGAATGGGCCGATAGAGCATTCGAAAGCGAAAGTCCTTTTGGTGTCAATAATCAAATGAGTCTTGCCCGCATCACACCGAGCAAAGCCACTTTGGTGAGCCATTTTCAAGGCTTTTGCTTTTGAGTCGTTAAAGGCCTGAAGTGAGTTAATTCGCTCACTCTGCGGCTCATCGCCGAATAACGAAACAAACCCACCATCTTCCAGCGTAAACATGGCAAGGGCGGGGAACATTCTATGCAAAGCGTTTGCAGCAGCACTTGGGAAAACCTGTCGATCGAGCTTCATCGCAGCCTGAAGGGGCAACATGAGAGACATTAAGTCAATCATGTCCTGCGGGTTGCCTGAGTGCGGCACGCCATCAGACGCAATGACCTGATCAATGTTAGAATGAAGCGTGTCACAGGCTGGTTTGCGCAAAGACTCCAATCCGCGAAACGCGGTGCAGGCATAAAGCTGAGCAGCGGCCTGCAATAGTGCCTCCTGCGGGTCGCGGACCTTTAGCCGATTGAGTGCTGCTATTTGGTTGGATACCAAAGCGAAAAATTCAACTTGCGAAAGCTCGTCCGAGCGCGCTGCCAATTCAGAACCATGGGTGCAAAGGGCAATTATAGCTCGGCTGAGCACCACAGGATTTTTGCGCGCATTTTTGGCTTTCGCCCAGCGCCCGAGCAATCTTAAGGCAAAATGCACATGAAGTTTGCGCTGGCTCGCCTTAATGTGGCGCAGCCATTCCAAACTTAGCAAAGAGTCTTGCCAGGCCTTGCTACCAAGTTTTGCGGTAAAGACACCTAAAGCGGGGGCAGAATGGGTTTCACCATGAAAACCAAACTCACCCGTATACATGGCGAAAGCGACAGCTTCACTGCCCTGATCAAGGCTTATAATGGCTTGGCCAAATCCCTTAACTTTAGGCCTAGAACCAAAAGGTAATAGTGATCGAATCAATTTGAACACAGACGAAGCTTCGCCCCGGTGGGAAGGCCCTAAAGCAACGCGAAATATTCTGCGATCAGCCATACGAAGCTTCGTCTTATCCTAAGAGTTTCAAATGAGAATATTGAGCTTCGCTGGCTTATGGTTAATGAAGTGCTAAAATTGCCAAATCTCGCTAGAATAAGCTGTGGAGAACTGGGATGAATAAACCTGAACCGAGCCAAGCCGCAAAACGTGCCTTAGCCGAGGCCGAGGCACGCCGCGAAAAGGCGGCCAAGAAGGCTTTGCCGCCTGAGGTAAATGGCGGCAAAGGGCCTGAACCCACCCGGTTTGGGGATTGGGAAAAAAACGGGATCACGTCAGATTTCTGAAATCATGCGGCGCATTCTCAACCGAGCTGACCTTGAAAAAACCGTCGGCGCATTATGTGTGATTGAACCGCGGTTCAACGCCATTATTGAGCGCCATGGCGTTCCATCTCTGCGGGCCTCACCACAAGGGCTGGAAGGCTTGCTCATCATTATCACCGAGCAGTTTCTGTCTCTGCAGGCCGCAGCAAGTATCTGGGCGCGGCTGAAACAAAGACTAGGAAACTGCGAGGCAGCAATGGTTTTAGCTTGTCTTGAGACTGAACTCGTAAGTTTGGGCCTATCGCGCACCAAGGCCAAAGCCTTTCATGCCGCAGCCCAGCATAATCTTGATTTCACCAATTTAGATGAGGCTGCAATTGCAAAAAAGCTTTGCGCCATTCACGGAGTAGGGCCATGGACCGCCGATATCTACCTGCTCTCGGTTCTGGGAGCAGCGGATGCTTGGCCAACCGGTGATCTGGCTTTACGCATCGCTATTCAAGATTTTCTAAACCTCCCAGCACGCCCAGAAATTTCAGAAATGCACACACTGGCAAAAAACTGGCGGCCCCATCGCGCCGTAGCGGCTCGCCTGCTGTGGAGCCATTATCGCGGACTTAAAGGTCTTGAACAGGCCTAAAAATGCCCCTTCACAGAGCTGTTATAGAGCTTATAGTATACTTATCAGATTGGTTGAAAAGAGGTTTTCCTTGTATCAAGCGCCGATCGCGCCAGAAGCCTGCCCTGCTTTGGTTCTCAATGCCGACTTCCGGCCTTTGAGTTACTATCCCTTGTCCTTGTGGAGTTGGCAGGATGCCATCAAGGCCGTTTTTCTTGACCGGGTAAATATTGTTTCAGAATATGACCGTGTGGTGCATTCTTCCACAGCTGAATTCAGGCTTCCCAGCGTCGTCTCCCTCAAAACCTATGTGAAACCGTCGAGAACCCCAGCCTTCACCCGGTTCAATGTGTTCTTACGTGATCGCTTCGAATGCCAATATTGTGGCACTAATGATGACCTAACTTTTGATCATGTGATTCCCCGCTCAAAGGGTGGGCAAACAACCTGGGATAATGTGGTGGCCGCCTGTTCGCCATGCAATCTCACCAAAGGCGGCTATTTGCCCAAACAAGTGCAAATGTTTCCAAAAAACTGGCCCATTTGCCCCACCGTCAATCAGCTCCATTCTAATGGCCGCTTATTTCCACCCAATTACCTGCATGAAAGTTGGATGGATTATCTTTATTGGGATGCTGAGCTCGATCCATAGGCTTTGCGCAAAGCGACAACAGAAACAAACGCCGAAATAATGGCATTCCAACCAGCGAGAGAAAGACCGACAATACGAAGCGCTGGTTGATCACACATCACGGCTTTCTTGGTGAGATCAGGCAATCCGCCACCAAATCCGCCACCCGTGCAGGTCGTTGGCCCCTGCCACCATTTCCATTCCACGCCAGAGTGATAAATCCCAAATATCATGCTGCCCAACATAATAAAGCCGATCAAATAAAGTCCGGCCCGTTGCGCTTGCGGATTGAGCAGCGAAAAAATCAGGCTGAGCGGAATAACCACGTAATACGCATAGCGTTGCATTAAACACAGCTCACAGGGCGCATAGCCCAAATATTCAAAGCCATAGGCGCCCAAAATAACGGCGGTCATCAAAGCAAAAATGGCTAGTAATATTTGTGATCGTGTCATTGTATTCAGCATGCGAGAGCTCCAGATTGTTCAAGGAATTTGGCTGCGAAATAAAGCCCGATCAAAATGGCCGCAGCAAGGCCAGCAATCAATCCCAAGCGTTTTTCAATAAAGCTTTTAATCGGCTCACCATAGCGCCGCAACGCCCAAGCCAAGGCAAAAAACCGCGCCCCTCTTGCAATAAGGCAAGACAACACAAAGAACACAAAACTAATATGCGCAACACCCGCCAGAATAGTAACGATTTTAATAGGTGGCAAATGCGCAAGACCAGACGTGGTGAGCAAGAGCAGAAGAGTTTGATCGCTTGTACAGCTTTTCAGGTGATCGAATTCCGCGAGTTTTCCATAAAATAATAAAATCGGTTTGGCAAAGGCCTCATAGGCATAATAGCCAAGCATATACCCAGCAATACCGCCAAGAGTGGAAGCAACCGTAGCAACCAAAGCATAGCGATAAGCCCGATTTGGCCGCGACAAGGCCATGGGCAAAAACAAAACATCCGC
>JANYGE010000435.1 GCA_025362535.1 Hyphomicrobiales bacterium | reverse complement strand
AAATGCTCGAAATAAACAATCTCCACGTCAAACTCGAAGATGAGTCACGCGAAATTCTTAAAGGCCTTACACTCTCAGTGAAGGCGGGCGAAGTGCATGCCATTATGGGGCCGAATGGTTCGGGCAAATCCACGCTCTCCTATGTGCTCTCAGGCCGCGATGGCTATGAAGTGACCGAAGGCAGCGCCATGTTCAAGGGTGAAAACCTGTTGGCCATGAACCCCAATGAACGTGCTGCCAAGGGCGTGTTCCTCGCCTTCCAATATCCTATCGAAATCCCCGGTGTGGCCACCATGCAGTTTCTCAAAGTGGCACTCAATGCGCAACGTAAGGCCCGTGGTGAAAAGGAGCTTTCTATTCCGGATTTCATGCGTTTTGTGAAAGAGCGGGCTGCGAAGCTCAACATCAGCCAGGAAATGTTAAAACGCCCGGTAAATGTGGGATTCTCCGGCGGTGAAAAAAAGCGCGCCGAGATTTTGCAAATGGCAGTGCTGGAACCCTCGCTTTGTATATTAGATGAAACTGACTCCGGCCTCGATATTGATGCGCTCAAAGTGGTGGCCGATGGTGTTAACGCACTGCGTTCGCCAGATCGCGCCATGATCGTGATCACCCATTATCAACGGTTGCTCGATTATATCGTGCCGGATTTTGTGCATGTCTTGTCAGCAGGCAGGATCGTGAAATCTGGCGGCAAGGACTTAGCGCTGGACCTCGAAGCCAATGGCTATGCTGAGTTTGTGGAGAAGGTTGCGTGACAGTAGCACTCTCTCAAACCCCAGCCCAAACCCCAGCCGAAGAAGCTTTCGGAATGGCGCTGCCGCACCGACGGATGGAAGAGTGGCGCTGGACCGATTTACGCAGCAAGCTGGATAAGCCTTATCTGCCGCATCAAAACGTCGTGGCCGCAAATAAGGATGTGGAGCGCCTCATCGCAGCCTCACCCTTTGTCAAACTCACCAATCACCGCATTGTGTTTGTGAATGGCAGCCTGGATCAGGCGCGTTCAAACTTTACGGGCCTCACGTTTGAATTGGGTGTGCCATCGTCATCGGCTGTTGATGATCCCGTCATTCATCTGAACAGTGCCATTGAACCTTCCGGCCTCACTTTGCGCTTTGATGCAAAGTTGGATGTGCCTGTCGAAATTATCCACATCGCAACGCAAGGTGCGGTCCGTGCCATGGCCGTGCGCAACCGCATTGAAGTGGGCGAGGGCGCATCGGCCACCCTCATCGAGACTTTTGTGGGCGAAGGCGATT
This sequence comes from Hyphomicrobiales bacterium, assembly GCA_025362535.1. Taxonomy (GTDB): domain Bacteria; phylum Pseudomonadota; class Alphaproteobacteria; order Rhizobiales; family Aestuariivirgaceae; genus Aestuariivirga. The sequence continues at coordinate 9,355 of JANYGE010000435.1, read as the reverse complement.
ATGTGGTGAACGCCGTCACCGAAATCAGCGTGGGCGAGGGGGCACGGCTAGACCGCGTGAAAGTGGAACTGGAGTCGCATGACGCCACCCATCTTTCCTATATTGATGTGACCATGGCGAAAAATGCCAAACTCAACGAACTCACCCTCACCTCGGGCGCAGGCCTCAATCGCCAAAATGGAAATTATCTTTTCGCGGGCGAAAATGCCAATGCCTATATCGCGGGCGCTTATTTGCTCAATGGCAAACAACACGCTGACACGCGTTTGGTGATGGACCACAAAGTGCCTCATTGCACCAGCCGTGAAATGTTTAAATGCGTGATGGATGAAAATGCCCGTGGCATTTTTCAAGGCAAAGTGATCGTCGCCAAAAATGCGCAGAAAACCGATGGCAAACAATCCAGCCATGCTTTGCTGCTGTCTGAATCCTCCGAGTTCGACGCCAAACCCGAACTCGAAATCTATGCCGATGACGTGGTGTGTGGGCATGGGGCAACCGCAGGTGACATCAACCACGATCACCTGTTTTATTTGAAATCACGCGGCATTCCCGAAGCCGAAGCCAAATCATTGTTGATCGGTGCCTTTGTCGGCGAAGCCTTTGATGCAATTGTAAATGATGCGATGCGCGAAGCCATGGTGGGTTTTGCCGAGAATTGGTTGACACGAAGGAAAGCGAAGTGATGTTAGACGTCGAGCGCATCCGCCACGACTTTCCCATCCTCGCCCGTGAGGTTTATGGCAAGCCGCTGGTTTATCTCGATAACGCGGCCTCAGCGCAAAAGCCCAAAGCTGTTCTCGATGCAATGATGAAGTCGATGACGCAAGAATATGCCAATGTGCATCGCGGGCTGCATTATCTCTCCAACGCCGCGACGCAATCTTTTGAGGATGCGCGAGAATCAGTGCGCCGCTTCATCAATGCGCCTTCGAAAGATCAAATCATCTTCACCCGCAACGCAACCGATGCCATCAATCTTGTGGCGCAAAGCTTTGGCGGCATGGTGGTAGGCGAGGGCGATGAGATCATTCTTTCCATCCTCGAACACCACTCCAACATTGTGCCTTGGCATTTCCACCGCGAGCGTCGCGGTGCTGTGATCAAATGGGCACCGATTGATGATGAAGGTAATTTCCTGCTTGATGAGTTCATGAAGCTCATCAGCTCACGCACCAAGATGATTGCCATCACCGCCATGTCGAATGCCTTGGGCACGGTGGTTCCGGTGGCGGAGATTATCAAGATCGCCCATGCGCATGGCATTCCGGTTCTGGTCGATGCCAGCCAACAGGCCGTGCATGGTCATGTCGATGTGCAAGCGCTGGATGCTGATTTCCTCGTCTTCACCGGCCATAAAACCTATGGCCCCACCGGCATTGGCGTGCTTTATGGCAAAGCTGAACATTTGAAGAAAATGCCGCCTTATCAAGGTGGTGGCGAGATGATTTCGGAAGTTAGTGAAACTACGATCACCTATAATGATCCGCCGCATCGTTTTGAGGCAGGCACACCGGCCATTGTCGAAGCCATCGGCCTTGGCGCAGCACTGGATTATATGACTTCAATCGGCCTTGATAAAATCGCCGCCCATGAAAAGGCGCTGCATGATTACGCCATGAACCGCCTGCGTGAAATCAACTCCCTTAAAATCTATGGCCAAGCCAAACACAAAGGCCCGATCATCTCATTTACCATGAATGGCGCTCATGCCCATGATGTGGCAACCGTGATTGACCGGCTCGGCGTGGCTGTGCGGGCTGGCACCCATTGCACCCAGCCCTTGCTGCAACGGTTTGGCGTCACCGCCACCTGTCGGGCGTCCTTCGCCATGTACAATACCGAACAAGAGGTTGATAAATTGGCCGAAGCGCTTATCTCTGCCCAGAGGATATTCACGTGACCGACATCGTAACCGATAACGCTCCAGACCATTCCGCCATCCCAGCCGATGAGTTGGCGCGGATGACGGATGATATCGTTCTGGCGTTAAAGACCGTCTATGACCCCGAAATCCCCGTCGACATTTACGAATTGGGCCTGATCTATAAGGTCGATATTGATGATGATCGCAATGTGGCGATTGATATGACGCTGACAGCGCCAGGCTGCCCGGTGGCTGGTGATATGCCAGGCTGGGTGGAAAATGCCGTGTCCACCGTAGCTGGCGTGGCCAGCGCTAAGGCAAAAATAACTTTTGATCCGCCATGGGATCATAGCCGCATGTCGGATGAGGCTCGCATGGCGATGAATATGTGGTAAGGTGACAAACATGGCCCAAGCACGACCCAGATCCCAAGTGATGAAAGTAACCGATGCAGCGGCAGCGCGCATTGCCGAGTTGATGGCGCGTGGTGAAGGTGTGGGCCTTCGCGTTGGCGTGAAGAATGGCGGCTGCGCTGGCATGGAATATACAATGGAATGGGCCAAGGAGCAGGGCAAGTTTGACGAAGTGGTCGAGGATAAGGGTGCAAAAATCCTGATCGACCCAAAAGCCATTATGTTCTTGCTCGGCACCGAAATGGATTTTCAGTCATCAGCGCTGAAATCGGGCTTTGTGTTTAACAATCCGAATCAAATATCAGCCTGCGGCTGTGGTGAAAGCGTGCAGATCGTTCCGGCAGCGGCATAATCTCTTAACTCAAGTTCCAGATTGCAGTTTCCGAACCGGTGCGCGGGATTTTTCGCTGGTAAATTCAATGCCCAGCATATCGCCCCGCCGCCACACAACCCGGGCTGTTCTGATCGAATTGTCACTGGGCAGCAAAAAGCGAAATTCATTGGCAACTGCAGCTTGATCGCCACAGATGATCTTGGCACCCGTTTCTGACATATCCCGCACGGTACAATCAACCAACGACCATTGATTCATGCTGACGATCTTGGCGCCTTTCAGCACCCGCATGCGTGGCGCAACTCTTTTGTTCTCAATTGTCACATGAGGCCAATCAATTGAATAAGCTTTCCGCAAACATCATAGCGGCCAATAGTTATAAGAGTATAACTAATAAACTACATTAACGTTTGGTTAAAAACGCTGGCATGTTGCCCGCGTGAAAGCCTTGATCATTGGGAGCATCGGCCAGAAATTCTGGTTTTGGGCTCGGTTTGCGATTCTCACGAACCCGCTCTGGCTTGGTAACCGGAGCTTTTACAGGTGTTTCTTCAACCTGAGCGACTTTTGCAGTTTTGGCACGGCGTGGCGCTCGCGCTGGGCGTTCAGCCTTTGGTGCTTCGGCCATTTCCTCCACCGCACCAATATCAAAATAAGGCAATTCCTTATTGATCAGTGTTTCGATAGCTTTGAGATATTTGGCTTCCTCACGCGTTACCATGGTGAAGGCGGCACCATCGCGACCAGCACGACCGGTGCGGCCAATGCGGTGCACATAATCTTCCGCATGAATAGGCACATCGAAGTTGAACACATGGCTCACTTCAGGAATATCAAGCCCGCGTGCGGCCACATCAGAAGCGATCAAATAGGTGACTTCATTATTGCGGAATGCCGTCAGCATTTTAAGTCGCGCTGATTGGTCCATGTCGCCATGCAGCGCGCCAGCATTAAAGCCATGCCGTGTTAATGATTTTTCGAGCAGGGCAACTGTGGTTTTGCGATTTGAAAAAATGATCGCATTCTTCACATTCGTCTGTGTGCGGAGCAAAATGCGCAAAGCATCACGCTTTGCTGCTGCTTCATGCGGGGCCTTCACCAGCATCTGCGTAATGGTTTCAACCGTAGACCCGCGCGCCGTAGTTTCCACCCGAATGGGATTGTGCAAAAACTGCGAGGTAACCCGCTGGATTTCCGGCGGCATGGTGGCCGAGAAAAACATCGTCTGCTTGGTGAAGGGTAATAATTTACAAATCTTCTCAATATCCGGCATGAAGCCCATATCAAGCATACGGTCTGCCTCGTCGATCACCAGCATTTCAATGCCGGTCATCAGCAAGCGCCCGCGTTCGAAATGATCAAGCAAACGGCCAGGCGTTGCAATCACCACATCGGCACCACGATCAATCTTCGCAGCCTGTGGTTCAAACGCCACACCACCGATCAACAGGGCAACGGTGAGCTTATGATTCTTGCCCAATGTGGCAAATGATTCTTCCACCTGTGCCGCAAGTTCGCGGGTTGGTTCCAAAATCAAAGTGCGTGGCATGCGCGCCCGAGCCCGGCCTTTTTCCAGCATGGAAAGCATGGGCAAAACGAAAGCCGCAGTCTTGCCAGATCCGGTCTGCGCCAATCCAAGCACATCCTTGCGCTGCAGGGCATGCGGAATAGCTTCAGCCTGAATGGCTGTTGGGGTGGTGTAACCAGCGGCGGTTACAGCTTCAAGCACTTTAGGGCTAAGGCCCAGGTCAGCAAAATTCATGTAAGTCAGAAAAACCAATCTGGCGAAATAAAGTAAATTGGGAACCACAGGGGCATTCGCCATTGCCGGGGGTTATATTGCAAGCGCCTGTTACGTTTAATTGTCTTCAAAGTCAAATTAACCCTCTATTAACGGTTAAATTCTCAAGTCCTCCCCGTCTAGATTTGGCCGTGCCCGCGATTCGGGCATTCACAGGGGTGCTTTGATGAAAAAACTATCAGCAGAATTTTTTGGAACATTTTGGTTGGTGCTTGGCGGCTGCGGCAGCGCCGTGCTTGCTGCGGGCTTCCCCGGTCTGGGCATTGGCTTTGTCGGTGTATCTTTAGCCTTCGGGCTCACCGTGCTCACCATGGCCTATGCCGTGGGTGGCATCTCGGGCGGGCATTTTAACCCTGCTGTATCCATCGGTCTGGCAACCGCTGGTCGCTTTTCTTGGAGCCAAGTTCCTTCTTATATCATCGCCCAAGTGGCAGGCGGCATTGCTGGTGCTATGGTGCTTTACATCATTGCAACCGGAAAGGCTGATGCGAGCCTTGGTGGCTTTGCCTCGAACGGTTATGATGATCAATCGCCCGGCCATTTTTCAATGCTGGCAGGCTTGGTTACCGAAGTCGTGATGACTGCATTTTTCCTGATCATTATTCTGGGCGCCACAGCTAAAAAAGCCCCAGCAGGTTTTGCACCCATCGCCATCGGCTTAGCGTTAACGCTGATCCACTTGATCTCTATTCCGGTGACCAACACCTCGGTGAACCCAGCCCGTTCAGTCGCGGTTGCACTCTTTGCGGGTGGCCCAGCTTTGCAACAGCTCTGGCTGTTCATTGTTGCGCCAATTGTGGGAGCCATTATAGGCGCGTTGATCCACCAATCATTGCTGGCTGACGATTGAGTTTCGCAAATCTAAAAAAGCAAAGGCGGGATTTTGGTCCCGCCTTTTTGTTTTTTGATTGTTCAATCACACTCAGGCAAGATCAAAGCGATCCAGGTTCATCACCTTGGTCCAAGCCGCCACAAAATCATGTACGAAGGCCTCGTCGTTATCCTTACAGGCATAAACCTCTGCCAGCGCGCGCAGCTGCGAGTTTGAACCAAACACCAGATCAACGCGGGTGCCAGACCATTTTAGTTTGCCAGTTTTGCGGTCATGGCCTTCAAACACATCAGCAGCATCTGAAACGGCTTTCCAAGTGGTGCCCATGTCGAGCAGGTTCACGAAGAAGTCCGTGCTCAGCGTGTCAGCCCGCTTGGTGAGGACACCATGTTGAGCACCGCCAAAATTGGCGTTCAACACCCGCAAGCCACCCACCAGCACAGTCATTTCAGGAGCCGTCAATGTGAGTAATTGAGCCTTGTCCACCAACAGCTCTTCGGCTGAAACCGTGTAAGTGGATTTCATATAGTTGCGGAAGCCATCAGCGATTGGCTCAAGCACCGCAAAGCTTTCCACATCAGTATCCTTTTGCAAGGCGTCCACACGGCCCGGGGTGAAAGGCACCGTGATTTTATGCCCAGCCTTCTGTGCGGCTTTTTCAATCGCTGCACAGCCACCCAGCACGATAAGATCAGCCAGTGAAACCTTCTTGCCGCCAGCTTTAGTGCCGTTAAAGGCTTTTTGAATGGCCGCCAACTTGCTCAGCACTGTGGCCAACTGGGCAGGCTGGTTCACCTCCCAATCCTTCTGCGGTGCTAAAGCAATACGGGCACCATTGGCCCCGCCGCGCTTATCCGAACCACGGAAGGTTGAAGCCGATGCCCAAGCCGTCGACACCAATTGTGCCACCGAAAGTTTCGAAGCCAGAATTTTAGCCTTGAGAGCCGCAATATCCTTGGCCCCAATCACTTTGGTTTTAACTTCAGGCAGAGGATCTTGCCAGAGCAGCACTTCCTTAGGCACCAATGCGCCGAGATAAAGCGCACGTGGCCCCATATCGCGGTGCGTAAGCTTAAACCATGCCCGTGCGAACGCATCGGCGAATTCTTTTGGATTTTCGTGGAAACGCCGTGAAATCTTTTCGTAAACCGGATCAAACCGCAAGGCGAGGTCAGAGGTCAGCATCGAAGGTGATATGCGTTTTGCTGGATCATGCGCAGCAGGCACAGTGCCAGCACCGGCCCCATTCTTTGGGGTCCATTGATGCGCTCCTGCTGGGCTTTTGGTCAGTTCCCAATCAAAGCCAAATAGATGCGAAAAGAAATCATTGCCCCATTTTGTTGGCGTCGTGGTCCAGGTCACTTCAAGCCCGCTGGTGATGGCATCACCGCCCTTGCCACTGCCATAGCTTGAGAGCCAGCCAAGGCCTTGCGCTTCAATCGGAACAGCTTCAGGTTCGGGTCCAACATGGGCTGTAGGGCCTGCACCATGGGTCTTGCCAAAGGTGTGACCACCAGCAATCAGCGCTACGGTTTCTTCATCATTCATGGCCATGCGAGCAAAGGTCTCGCGAATATCACGGGCCGAAGCGACTGGATCAGGGTTACCATTCGGGCCTTCGGGGTTCACATAAATCAGACCCATCTGCACAGCGGCCAGCGGATTTTCAAGTTCACGGTCACCTGAGTAGCGCTTGTCATCCAGCCACTTGCCTTCGGTGCCCCAGTAAATATCTTCGCTAGGCTCCCACACATCAGCGCGACCGCCAGCAAAGCCAAAGGTTTTGAAGCCCATCGATTCAAGGGCGCAATTGCCAGCAAAAATCATCAGATCGGCCCAGGAGAGATTGCGGCCATATTTTTGCTTGATAGGCCACAGCAATCGGCGAGCCTTATCAAGGTTGCCGTTATCAGGCCAGCTGTTCAGTGGCGCAAAACGCTGTGTGCCAAATCCCGCACCACCGCGGCCATCGGCTGTGCGGTAGGTGCCAGCACTGTGCCAAGCCATACGAATGAAGAATGGACCATAGTGGCCAAAATCTGCTGGCCACCAATCTTGCGATTTGGTCATCACAGCAAAGACATCTTTCTTCAGCGCTTTAAGATCGAGCTTCTTAAATGCCTTGGCATAATCAAATTTGCGCCCCATCGGATTAGACAGTGCAGAATGCTGATGCAGAACTTTAAGGTTGAGCTGGTTGGGCCACCAATCTGCATTTGACCGTGCGGCATGCGTCGCCTGCTTAGCTGCCCCATGCATTACCGGGCACTTACCAGCGCTTTCAGTCTTTGCTTCGTCCATTTTACTCTCCGTGTCATTGCTGCGTTAATGTGATGTCTACCAAAGCTGCGCCATTTGTTTAAGCTGTATTGTAGGATTGCGGCACTTCGCCCAAAGCTTCGTTAATCTTGTCCACAATATGGGAGTTCCGTTTCTGGATCACAGAGGTTAGATTGCACTTTATGCTCATCCATTCGATTCTGAACGCCGTAGAAACGCCAAATCTGATCCTGCGCGAGATCAATGCGCTCGATTGTCCAGATATGGCAGGTTTCATGACGCAAAGCCGCTATCAAAGATACATCGCGCATAAATTGAAAAGCCAAGATGAAGTGGCTGAGTTTGTGCGCCGTCAAATGGCGGTGCAGGGCGATGCCAAGCGCCGGGTGTTTCATCTGGCCGCTGAAGAACGCTTATCTGCTGAAGTGGTGGGCGATGGCTTTCTCATCAATCACCAAGATCACGCCATGGAAATGGGCTGGGGCTTGCATCCGGCTTTGTGGTCGGTGGGCTTTGGCACCGAAATTGGCCGCGCTCTTTTGGGCCTCGGTTTTGAAAAACTGATGGCCAAAACCATGTGGTGCAAGATTATGCAAGACAACAAGCGCTCAGCACGGCTTGCGCTTCGCATCGGTTTGCGCCATGTGAGCACAGATTCAGCTTACCCAGTTGGTCACGGCCGTTTTGAGCCGATTGATATTTACCGCATCACGGCCGAGCAATATTTTGATCTGCCTTATTGAGGCATAGAAAAAGTGCAGAATTCTGAAGTAACAATTGTAGGCGCAGGGCCCGCAGGTTTGATGGCCGCCGAAGTGCTGGCCACGGGTGGCATGAAAGTGACCATTCTCGACCACATGCCAAAGCCAGCGCGCAAATTTTTGCTGGCGGGCCGGGGAGGCTTAAACCTCACGCATTCCGAACCCATGGAAGCCCTGCTGGAACGCTATGGCGACGCCAAGGAATTTCTAACCCCCGCCATTCGCGCCTTTCCGCCTTCCGCCTTGGTGGAATGGGTGAATGGTCTGGGCATTGAAACTTTCGTGGGTTCATCAGGCCGGGTGTTTCCCAAACAAATGAAAGCCTCGCCCTTGCTGCGGGCTTGGCTGAAACGCCTCGAAGCCTTGGGCGTGACGCTTAAATCCCGCACCCGCTGGGAAGGTTTTGATGGCAATACCACCATACTTGCGATGGGTGGGGCCAGCTGGCCGCAGCTCGGCTCTGATGCCGAATGGATTCCAATTCTCCGTGCTGAAAATATCCGTGTGAATGCCTTCCGCCCCGCCAATAGCAGGTTCCTTGTCGATTGGACTCCGGTGTTCCGCAACCGCTTTGCCGGAACGCCAGTTAAAAATGTGGGCCTGAATTATGCGGGCACCAAAGTGCGTGGCGAATTGATGATCTCCAGTGAGGGCATTGAGGGCGGTGCCATCTATGCCATCTCGCGCCACATGCGCGATGCGCCCGGTCAAATTCTATATGTTGATTTGCGGCCTGATCTGACGGCCGAAGTTTTGGATCAACGCCTAGCGGCCCGCCCGCGCGGCAAAGACACACAATCAAATTGGCTGCGCAAAGTAGCAGGCCTTTCAGCTGTTGGCATTTCGCTGCTGCGCGAAACCAATGCGCCGATTACGGGTGCAGGAATGAAAGCAGTCGAAATAAAAATCATGCGTCCGGCCAGCTTGGTGCGGGCGATTTCATCGGCGGGCGGCTTAGCGCTCGCCGAACTTGATGAGCACTTCAAAATCAAATCCCTCGGCAATGCCTACGCGATTGGCGAAATGGTGGATTGGGAAGCCCCCACCGGCGGCTATCTACTGCAAGC
>JANYGE010000423.1 GCA_025362535.1 Hyphomicrobiales bacterium | reverse complement strand
GGCAAAATCTCCATCTCCAGCCCCATCGCGCGCGCCCTCATTGGCAAGAAGAAAGGCGACTCGGTGGAAGTGAACACCCCGGGCGGCGGCCGCAGCTATGAGATCGTGAAAGTGGCTTGGAAATAGGACTTGCATGAACGTACGTAAAAACGTACGTTTTATCTTATGCGCATCGCCTCCTCAACTGAGCTCCGCAACAACTTGGCCAAATATTTGGATCAGGTGCATGATGATCATACGCCCATGATCATCACCCGCGAAGGCGGAAAGCCTGCGGCAGTGATCATGTCGTTTGAGGATTACACCTCACATGAAGAGACGATGTATTTGCTGCGCAGTCCTGCTAATGCAAAAGACTTGTTGGAATCCATAGCACAGCTTGATGCTGGAAAAACGACTGTGCGGAAGCTTATTGAGTGAACATCACGTTCACAGAAAAAGCGTGGGCCGGATACGTCTATTGGCAAACACAAGACAAAAAAATTCTAAAAAAACTAAACACGTTAATTGAAGAAACCGCACGCACACCATTTGAAGGCACGGGCAAACCAGAACCACTTCGCCACGAACTGGCGGGCTTTTGGTCCCGACGCATCTCCGATGAACACCGCTTAATTTACCGCATCAAAGATGACGCATTAGAAATAGTGCAATGCCGCTATCATTATTGAAGCGCCGCTTCCAACGCCTTCTTTATCTTCGGCCCATCTGGCTTGGTTGCGGTCGAAAACCAATCGATAAATTTGCCATCGCGCCCAAATAAATATTTGTGGAAATTCCATTTTGGCTTGCCCAAATTGCCAGCCTGAGCGCTCGCCCATTGATAAACCGGAATGGCCTCAGTCCCCTTCACCACAGATTTATCACTCAGTGGAAAGGTGACACCGTAATTCAATTTGCAGAATGTGGCGATGTCCTTGGCTGATCCCGGCTCCTGCCCCCCAAAATCATTGGAGGGCACACCAACAATCACCAAGCCCTTATCTTTATTGGCCTTCCAGATTGCCTCAAGCCCCTCATATTGCGGCGTGTATCCACATTCGGAAGCCGTATTTACCAACAGCACCACCTTGCCCTTAAACTGTTCAAGCGGCATGGGCTTGCCGTCATTGCCGATCAGCGTGAAATCATAAAGCGTTGGTTCAGCAACCATATGGGGGAACTCCGTTAAAATGAATCATGCAGGCAGCTTAGACAGAAATCCAGCAAAGCGCATCATGCCTTCTGGCCACGGCCCATGGCCTGAACGATGGTCAATATGCCCAGCCTCGCCTGCCTCCACCAATTGCGCACCCCATGCGAGAGCCAGCTCTGCTGAGTCCTCCATGGTTGAATGTGGATCATTGCTGGTGGCAACCAACAGCGCAGGAAACGGCAGTGGCTCACGCGGCACCGAAGCAAACACAGGATCAATGCCAGTGAGCCCGCGCAGTGCCACTTCATTCGGCGGCACCACCAAATAAGCCCCGCGCACCTTATCAATCACCCCGCGTGTGGTGAGTGCCGCAATAGAATGCGCCACCAGTGTAGCCCCCACCGAATGCGCCACAAAAACCACCGGCTTCTCTGCTGCGGCAACCGCTTCAACCAAAGCGTTGATCGCAACAGGCAGCGACCCATGCACCCAATCCGCCTGCTCCACCAGCCGCGCCGAAGACAGCTTAGAAATCAACCGAGACTGCCAATGATCCGGCCCCGGCCCCATATGGCCAGCGACGACGAGAATTGCGGTTTCGGAAGATTTCATGAGAACTTCTTCACTCCCCAAACCACCATCCCCGCCACCAACCCCCAGAACGCCGCCCCCACGCCGAACATCACCACGCCTGATGCTGTCACCAAGAATGTCACCATCGCGGCTTCCAGGTCAGCAGAGTCTTTCACCATGGCGGTGATACCGCTCATCAGCGGAGCGAACAATGCGAGGCCCGCTATTGCCGCTACTAACTCTTTCGGCAATGCACCCAAGATCGTAACGAAGCTCATCGCGGCTAAACCCACGGCCACGTAAATCACAAAATACGGATAGGCGATTTTCCAGCGTTGGGTAGGATCAGGGTGAGCATCAGGACCTGTTACCAATGATGCAGTGATCGCCGCCATGTTCACGGCATGGCCGCCGAAGGGCGCAGAGAGTATCGAGCCCAGGCCTGTGACCACCAAAGCGCCACTCACTTGTGGTTGATAGCCACTGGCGCGCAGCACCGCAAAGCCGGGCAGATTTTGCGAGGCCATGGTGACCAGATATAAAGGCACACCCAGCCCCAGCATCACCGGCCATTCAAACTGTGGCACATCAAAGCTGAGCGGAGTTACGCCCAAGGCACAACACCCTGCCCCCATGCTGCCGCTAAAACCCGCCAGCACGAGACCCAGCACCACAATCACCGGCACTGCATACATGGGATAAATCATCCGTATACTGAAGAATGCAAACACCAGCGGCAACACCAGCCAAGGAGCAGCGATAGCAGCAGGTGGCACTTTCAAAACATAACTCAGCAAAACGCCAGCCAGCATGGCAGCCGCAATAGCAGGTGGCATGCGTTCAATCGCACGCTCCAAGGGCCGCACCAATCCGGTCACCACCATCAAGATGCCCGCGAACACAAATGAGCCGAGGGCTACTTGATAAGATACACCATGCGCACTGCCCACAATCAATGCCGCACCGGGTGTGGACCACGCCGTAAGCATGGGCATTTTATAGCGCAAGCACAAAACCAGCGTGGTAAGCGCCATCATGAAACATAAAATCGCAGCCATTGAGGCTTGCTGCGCCAGCGTGGCACCAATTGACTGCGCGGCTTGCATGAGCACAAGAATGGTCGATGCAAACCCGATGATCACCGCAGCCGCAGCAGCGGCGGTGAGCGAGAGCCAATGTGATTTCATACTAAAGGAACTCCCGGTTCATCTTTCGCCACATGCAAGATGAGCGAGGTTTTGACACTTTCCACATTCGGCGCTTTCGACAAAGCCCCAAGCACAAAACTCTGGATTGATTGCAAATCGCGGCCAGCACATTTCAACATGAAATCAGCCACGCCTGACACCGCATAACATTCGCGCACGATCGGCCAGCCCGCCACCCGGCGCTCAAATTCTTTCATCTCATGTTCAGCTTGGCTCTTAAGGCCAACCAGCGCCACAACTTGCGCCCCATAACCCAGTTTTTCGCCATCAAGCTGGGCACGATATCCAGTGATAAACCCGGCCTTTTCCAGTGCCTGCACCCGCCGCAAGGTGGGCGGCGGCGATAGGCCCACTCGCGAGGAGAGTTCCACATTGGAAATCCGCCCCTCACGTTGCAGTTCTTTCAAAATTTTCCAGTCAATCGTGTCGAGATCATCAGCGCTGTTCATGCGATGCTTATAGCAATAAAATTTCGTGATACCAGAAGCGGCATGTTCACAACACCTTGTGGCCCCTTGTCTCGCACCCCATATGAGCTATGCTGAATAATCATAGCTCATAGGAATCCCTGATATGTCGTCCCGTCATGCCCGAGTGATCGTGCTCGGTTCCGGCCCTGCTGGTTATACTGCCGCCATTTATGCGGCCCGCGCCATGCTGCAGCCTTTGGTCATCCAAGGCATCCAGCCTGGTGGCCAGCTCACCATCACCACTGATGTAGAAAACTATCCAGGCTTTGCCAAAACCATCCAAGGCCCATTTCTGATGGATGAGATGAAGGCGCAAGCCGAACATATGGGTGCGGAGATTGTGTCTGACACCATTACCTCAGTAGACCTCAAAGCTTCGCCCGTGAAGCTGGTGGGCGATAGCGGCACGATCTACACCTGCGATGCTTTAATCATTGCCACCGGGGCCCAAGCCAAGTGGCTCGGTCTGCCAAGCGAATCCCATTTCCAAGGCTTCGGTGTTTCGGCTTGCGCCACCTGTGACGGGTTCTTCTATCGCGGCAAAAAAGTTCTCGTGGTCGGCGGTGGCAACACAGCGGTGGAAGAAGCCTTGTTCCTCACCAATTTTGCAATTGAAGTTGTGGTGGTGCATCGTCGCAATGAATTCAAAGCCGAACGCATTTTGCAAAACCGCCTCTTCGCCCATCCCAAAATTAAAGTGATTTGGGATACAGCCTTGGAAGATGTGCTTGGCACAACCGAACCTCGCGGCGTGACCACGGCGCGACTGAAAAATGTAAAAACCAACATGATCACTGATCTTGCGGTGGATGGCATATTCATCGCCATCGGCCACAAGCCCGCAACTGAATTGTTTGAGGGTCAACTGCCCTTCAAGAACGGCGGCTATTTGGTGACGGCTCCATGGTCCACCGCCACCACCATTCCCGGCGTCTTCGCAGCAGGCGATGTGACCGACGATATCTATCGTCAAGCCGTCACCGCCGCAGGCATGGGCTGCATGGCCGCACTGGAAGCAGAAAAATATCTGCATAACAAAGTCGAGATCAAACAGGCGGCAGAGTAATTATGGATTGGGACAAGCTTCGGATTTTTCATGCGGTAGCCGATGCCGGAAGTTTCACCCATGCGGGCACTGAATTGCTGCTCTCGCAATCTGCTGTCAGCCGTCAAGTCTCTGCTCTCGAAGAGGATTTGCATGTCACGCTCTTCCATCGCCATGCGCGCGGATTGATTTTAACCGAACAAGGCGAAGTGCTTTACCGCACTGCCCATGAAGTCTTTACCAAACTTGCAGCGGCAAAAACCCGTCTAATGGATTCCAAGGAAAAGCCATCGGGTGAGCTGCGCATCACCACCACAGTGGGCTTGGGCTCTGTGTGGCTCACGCCGCGCATCACCGAATTCTTGGATCTCTATCCCGATATCAAAGTTTCTCTGATGCTGGAAGATACCGAGCTTGATCTTTCCATGCGGGAGGCTGATGTGGCCATTCGCTTGCGCAGGCCAACGCAACCTGATCTCATTCAGCGCAAACTCTTCACCGTACATCATCATATTTATGCATCGCTCGATTATGTGAAGCATCATGGCATTCCAAAATCGGTGGAAGATTTAGATAAGCACCGCATTGTAACCTTCGGCGAAACCGAGGGCTATCTGAGCAATTTGAACTGGCTTGAAACCGTCGGTCATGAGCTCAGCGCACCGCGCAAATCCGCCTTGCGCGTGAACAATGCCTATGGGGTGCGTCGCGCCGTGCAAGCCGGTGCAGGCATCGGTTCAGTGGCTGATTATATGGTGGCCCCCGATATGAACTTGGTGCTCATCGACCTACCTCTCGAAGCCCCCCAGTTCGATACTTACTTCGTCTATCCCGAAGAACTCAAAGAAACAAAACGCGTGACCGCATTTAGAGATTTCATCGTGGGCAAGGCCAAGGAGTGGAGTTTTTAACCCCGCGCCAACCATTCCTTCAGCACCTCATTAATCCGCGATTGCCAGCGCGGGCCTTGGGCGCGGAATTTTTCGATGATATCGGCATCAAGCCTGATGGTTGTTGAAACTTTCGTCACA
>JANYGE010000399.1 GCA_025362535.1 Hyphomicrobiales bacterium | reverse complement strand
ATCCAGTCCTATGCCGAAGGTCAGGAGAAATGCGCCGTGGTGCGCGACTTCTGCGGCCATGGCCTGGGCAAGGTGTTCCACGCCCTGCCCAACATTGTGCATTACGGCAAGCCGGGCCACGGCATCGCCCTGAAGCCGGGCATGTTCTTCACCATCGAGCCCATGATCAACTTGGGTAAACCGCATGTGAAAGTCTTGAGCGATGGCTGGACCGCTGTCACGCGGGACCGATCATTATCTGCGCAGTTCGAACATACGATTGCGGTTACTGAGACGGGTTATGAAATTTTCACACTTTCGCCCAAGGGTCTGCACCGCCCGCCTTACTTAATCTAAACATGGCAAAGGGCGGGCTTGAAGATGTTGGAGTAGAGCTTGGCTATCTTGGCCACCGCGAACGTCTGCGTGAACGTTTTGTTGAAGGTGGCCCTTCCGCCCTGCCCGATTATGAGCTGCTCGAAATGGTTTTATTCCGGGCCATCAAACGCGGCGATACCAAGCCCGTTGCCAAAGCATTGATGGCGCGCTTTGGCAGCTTTGCCGAAGTGATCAGCGCTGAGCCAGAACGCTTGATGGAAGTGAAAGGCGTGGGGCCAGCGATTGCCACTGAGCTTAAACTCATTCAAGCCGCCGCTTTGCGTCTCACTAAAGGTCAAATTATCAACAAACCTCTGTTAAGTTCGTGGAATGCGATCATTGATTATTGCCGCGCGGCCATGGCCTTCAATGAAGTTGAAAGTTTCCGCTTGCTGTTCATCGACAAGAAAAACCAATTGATTGCCGATGAAGTGCAACAAACCGGAACAGTGGACCATACTCCCGTTTATGCCCGCGAAGTGATCAAGCGGGCGCTCGAACTTTCAGCCACGGCCATTGTTATGGTGCATAACCATCCATCAGGTGACCCCACACCTTCCATGGCCGATATTGATATGACTAAAAAAATTATAACAGCGGGATTGCCGCTCGGCATTCTGGTGCAAGACCATCTCATCATTGGCCGCAAGGGCCATGTGAGTTTCAGGAACTTGCAATTGATCTGATCAAGGCCAAAGCTTCCGGCGTATCCGCATCAAGAACCACACTCTGATTTTCAATAATAATTTCCACGGCATCATCCTTCAGTTTTTCCAAAAGACCGCGCGCGCCACGATCTCCCTCGCAGGCCAGCAATGCTGCAAAATGCTCCGCCCCCCACAGCACAGGATTGCCAAAGGTGCGCTCATGCACTGGCACAACAATGCTGCGCTGTTCAGTCGGGTTGAAGGCGGCAATCATCCGGTTAATATCGCGCGGATCAATCAAAGGCATATCACCAAGACAAACCAAAATCGCATCACAGGAGTCTTGCAGCGCCGCAACTCCGGCACGCAATGAGGTTGCCAGACCCTGGGCATAATTTGGATTGTGGATTTTAGCGATTTTAAAACCCTGCAATGCCGCCTCAATCTCTGCGGCCTGATGCCCCGTTACAACTGTGATGCTCTCAACACCAGACGCCGCGATACGCTTTACCGTTTGCGCAATCATCGGAACGCCGTTCAAATCCGCCAATAATTTATTGCTGCCCATGCGCGAAGATGTTCCCGCCGCCAAAACCAAAGCTGCAACACGCGGGGCAGAATTCGAAATGGGCTTTTGCTCCCGAGGCGATGGCCGCGACGGAATTTCGGCAAGCAATCCACCAACCCCCATATCCATAATATCTGAGGGAGACACGTGAATTCCAGCCATCACGCGGGCCAGCACCCAATCAAATCCATTGATCTTAGGCGAGCGCGCGCAAGATGGAACCCCAATAACAGGCGTTTGATCCAACTGCCCAAGCATCAAAAGATTTCCGGGATCAACCGGCATGCCCATATGAGCAACCTCACCCCCTGCAGCGCTAAGCGCAGCAGGAATAACGTCACCACGATCGACAATGGCCGAGGCACCAAAGACGAGAATGACATCCGTTTTCATTTTGACAATTGCTGCCTGCACAGAAGCTTCAGCGTGATCGCAGACCACCACTTCAGAAAGCTCCGCCCCCATCACCTCAACCCGCACCCTTATTGAGGTTTCGGATTTCGCAATCAGGTGGTCTTTGGTTTGCGGAAGTTTGGTAATGATCAAGCCAACGCGCTTGAATTTAAAAGGTGCCACAGAAATGAGCGGGGCGTCACCAATAATTTTTAGCCCAGCCTCCAACACCCATTGGGGCACGGCAAAGGGGATGACTTTGACGGTGGCCACCATGGTGCGGGATTCAACCCGCGCAAAATTGGGTAGCGTTGCCAGTGTCAGGCTTTCATGAATATGATTGAGTGCGCGCGCTCTTGGCTCATCAATCAGCACCAACCCTGCTGCATCTGAATAGATATTGGCGCGGCCAGTGAAGGCCTCTTGTGCATTCACCCCTTCGCCAGTGGCAGCAATTGCAAAGCGCCTTGCTGCGCTGTCTTCTGGCACATCATCAGGAGAAAGCTTCGCCGCCGTGATCAGATTGAAACCCGCATCGCGCAGCTTCGCTACATCCTCAGCCGAGAGCTGGCGGCCTTTTTTAAACACTCCCGTTTCAAGGCGAATAGCGTGAGCCAGAATTGCTCCCAAGGCTTCATCAAGGGAGAGTGAACCAAACTTCATTTCCCCAATCTCAAACACTGCGTCATTTCAGCCATCACCGAAATCGCAATCTCTGGCGCACCCACTGAGCCGATATTCAAACCAATCGGTCCATGAATACGGGCCAAGGCCGCCTCATCAAATTCCATGGCCAATAATCTTTCGCGGCGTGATGCTTGGGTTTTCTTGGAGCCCAATGCGCCAATGTAAAACACGTCAGACTTCAGCGCCAGTTCCAAAGCCGGATCATCAATCTTCGGATCATGCGTCAAAGCCATAAACCCGGTGCGCGCATCTAAGCCAATCTTGGGCAACACGTCTTGCGGCCATTCATCATAGAGTGTGACGTTGGGAAAGCGCGCTCCCGTGGCAAAGGCCCCGCGCGGATCAATAACGCTGATGTCATAACCAGCCGCTTGCGCAATTGGAATAATGCTTTGGCCAATATGCACGGCACCGATGATCACCAGCCGCAAGGGCGGGTTGTGGATGGCAACAAAACTTTCACCCACCATGCCAGACTTATCAAAACGAAACGCCTCTTCAAACTCCGTCCCACGCGGCACAATGCGTTGCGCTCCCGTGGCAAGCTCGGTCACCACGGCAATGGCGCGGCGTTCAGCTCGCGCTTTTAAGATTGCATTGAGTGTC
Organism: Hyphomicrobiales bacterium; assembly: GCA_025362535.1. Lineage (GTDB taxonomy): Bacteria > Pseudomonadota > Alphaproteobacteria > Rhizobiales > Aestuariivirgaceae > Aestuariivirga. The sequence goes on along the minus strand of JANYGE010000399.1, from coordinate 43 downwards.
TCGGCCTTCACGCCACCGGCTCCACATAAATGCGAATTTTGCC
>JANYGE010000392.1 GCA_025362535.1 Hyphomicrobiales bacterium | reverse complement strand
GGTGTCGGTTTCGCCGCGCCAGCCATTGATCTGGGCCCAACCGGTAATGCCGGGTTTAACTTTGTGACGCGCAAAATAGCCATCCACCACGTGTTCATAAAGTTTTTCACCAGCTTTCGCTTTGGTTGGGTGGGGGCGAGGGCCGACCAAAGAAAGCTGGCCTTTCAGCACATTAAAGAGCTGCGGCAGTTCATCTATGCTGGTGCGCCGAATGAATCGGCCCACTCTGGTCACTCGGGAATCGCCTTTGGTTACAAGCTTTGCCGCATCAGCGTCAGTCTGCTCAGCATACATGGAACGGAATTTATAGATCTCGATGAGTTCATTGTTAAAGCCATAGCGCCTTTGCTTAAAAAATATGGGGCCTTTGCTGGAATATTTCACCGCAAGAGCAACACTCGCCATCACTGGAGACAAGATGATGATAGCAGCGAGTGCCATGACCTTATCAACGCTGGCTTTCAACAGTGGTCCCCAATCCCCTAAAGGCCGATCAAACAGATCAAGACACGGCAAGTTGCCGATGTAAGAATAGGCGCGGGGTCGATAGCGTAACTTCTGTCCGCTTGCACTCAATCGAATATCGACTGGCAGCACCCACAGGCGATCAAGAATATGTAACAACCGATCTTCCGCCGTAACGGGCAGGGTGATGATAAGCGTATCCGCCTTGGTAGCACGCACGAAATCAATGAGATCATCAATATTGCCAAGCTTATGCAAGCCACTTACTAAAGGCTGCGAGCGCGTATCATCCCGGTCATCAAACATGCCAATGAGGCTAATCCCAGAATTGGATGATTCATTCAGTGTGGCAATCACCCGCTCGGCATTTTCACCACCACCGACAATGACCGCGCGCCGATTGAATTGCCCCGTTACATTGTGCTTTCGCAGGAGTGCTGACATAGCTTGACGGAATAGAAGTTGGAAGAAAAACCCAACCGAAGCCAAAGTTATCAACCACGTGCGCGATAAGCTGGCACTTTCCTTGGATATGAAAACACAAAATAGAAGGGTGGAAAACACAATCGCCCAAACCACCGCTAAGCGTGGAATTTGTTTCATGGGCTCAAGCAAAGAATGCAGGTGATAAGTGCCTGCCACTTCAAAAGCTAAAGGCAGGCCAATGGCGATGGCTGCCGATACCAAGAGATAGGTGTTGAACTGTTCGGCGGTCTCGTAACCCGGGTAGTGTGCGGAGCTCAGCATCGCCACTATAAAAATGAAAAAGCCTTCCAATAATCGAATGGCAACGGCCACCATTTTTGGTGAAATGAATGTCGCTTCAATTAGTTTTGCCTTAAGTCCCTCGCGCAAATCTTCGCGTTCACTTAGGGTTATGAAACCCGTAATGTCGATCTCGTGCGCAAGATTTTTAGCGTTCGGCTGCGTCTTCATGTTTCACTCTGGCACACATTGCGTGTCCTCAGGTAAACTGAAGCAAGTGCTACGCCGTATTATTTCCGCATTTCACTATAGAATTCAGTAATATTGTGAACCATCGCAGCAGCTCCAAATTGGGTTTTGGCAGTCTGAGCGAGTTGCTCGGCCTCTGCTGGAGAAGATTGCAAAGCGGAAGAAATTTTTGCGGCCAATGCATTTACGTCACCTGCGGCAACAAGCATTGAAGCTGGCAGAATCTCTGGAATGCCCCCAACATTGCTGGCAATAATTGGGGTGGCCGCGGCCAATGTTTCAAGCACCACATAGGGGAAAGATTCATTGCGCGAGGGCAAGATCATCAGTTTGCCCATGGTCAAAGCTTCAGCGATGCCCAGCCGCCCCACAAAGCGCACGCGCTCACTGATGTTCAATTGCTGCGCCAAGGTTTTGAAGTGCTCGAATGACTCACCCTCGCCAACCAGCGTCGCGGTGACAGTTGCAGTTTTGTTAAGCTCCGCAATCGCACCCAGCAAAACATCAACACCTTTGAGCATCCGCATCTCGCCGACAAACAAGAGATCAGTTGCGTCTGGCTGCAAGATGGGGCGCTTGAACTCCTCTGGCCACAAGCCGTTATGCACAACACGCGATGGCTTACCCGCCAATCCGATTTTTTTGGCAAATAATTTCTTTTCGAATTCACAGACAAAAATAAAACCATCACCAACGTG
>JANYGE010000049.1 GCA_025362535.1 Hyphomicrobiales bacterium | reverse complement strand
TCACGCCATGAAGCTTCAATAATTCAGAATACATCTGCAATTGAAAGCGCTCCGACCCTTTGGTTTCGGCTGGCGCATAACCATAATTATTGGTGGTCGTTCCGGTCCAATCCAGACTGTAAAGCAGATTCCACAAATAATCGCGATTTTCACCAATCGATTTATTCCGCACCAGCGAAATGAAGCGGCGCAGGCGATAAGCCACCACAGCTAACGCAAGTACGGCCAAAGCCAAAACAATCAGAATAATTTGTAATACAGACATTGAGATTCTCCGTTGGCGGAAGCTCTAGTCTTTCTCGGCCAGAAATCCAAGCACTGCATCCTTATAGGTCCGGTCGCCCACCGCATTCATATGGTTGCGCTTTGGCAAAACTACACCACGCGATTTTGGAATAATCGAAACCAACTCTTCCACATTGCCGGCCACATCATCCAGTTCACCAGCCACAACCAAGACTGGAACCGCAATCGCAGCCAATGCTTCGGCTTTGATTTTTATCCGAGACGAGCGAATGCAGGCCGCCAAGGCACGGCGGTCGCTCTTGGTTTGATCGGCAAACAGGCGAAACCCGCGCGCGTCTCGATCTTCCACACTGGCAGCAGAATCAGCCTCCAGCGCCAGCGCAATCTCTTCAGCACCACCCACACCCGTAATCATCCGAGAGGCAAGCCCGGCAAACACCGCACGGCGCACCCGCGTGGGATGCGCCATGGTCAAGAACGCGGTGATCCGTGCCCCCATCGAATAGCCCATCACACTGGCCTGTGCGATGCCCAAATGATCCAGCAGATGCAAGGCATCATCAGCCATGATCTGCGCGGAATAGAGCGTGGAATCATAAAGCTTTTCACTCTGTCCATGGCCGCGATTGTCGATTGCAATCACCTTATGCCCGGCTTCGGTCAGCACTTTCACCCAATGCGTATCGCGCCAATTCACGAATATATTGGAGGCAAAGCCATGGATGAGCAATACGGGATCGCCCTCGCCCCACACTTCATAGGCAATCTCCACACCGTTTGAATTGAACTTTTGCATCTCACCCTTTTTCTTGCTAATTGCAGCACACGGAAAAAATTAGGGGTTATCATGGCTGCAGGTTCCACACCACATTTTCAAAATTCAATGGGTCTGCCGCGTATTGATGTGGGCGCCAAGGAGTTTATGTGCATCGGCGCAAACCCGCCCTATGATCACCCGCATGTGTTTTTAGATATGGGTGCAGCCGCAGAAATCATCTGCCCCTATTGCTCAACACTTTATTATTATAACAAAGCTCTACCTGCTGGGACATCATCTCCTGTTGAAGCCACATGGCACGAAGCAGCAGCTTAATAGGACCGATCACAATCCGTGATTTTAGCGACGGAGATATTGATGCAGTGATTTCTTTGGCGCGCGAGCTCCAGCTTCACGAAATTCAATTTTTTGATCGACTGAAACCAGCATCCGAAATCAACACTTGGTACGTTGATGGGTTGAAGACAGAAACCTCCAAGCACAATGGCCGTTTCTTGATTGCTGAAATCAATAGTATCATTGTTGCCTATGTTACCCTGCTATTAGAAGTTACTTCGGCAGATGATCCAGAGGAGACGCTCTATAGGTTTGCTCATATTCGCGATCTATCTGTTGCAAGCTCTGCAAGAGGTCAACAAGTTGGCACTGCTTTAATGCAGGAATGCGAACGACTTGCCCTTCAACACGGATGCAAGTGGTTAAGGCTTGGTGTGCTTGCCAAAAACTCAATGGCTCGGAACTTCTATGAAAAGCTCGGAATGGAAGAACTTTCCTTAACCCTAGAGAAAAAATTGCCGTGAAGGGTGATCTATCCCTGACAGAAGCCAGACGCATTGCGCTCGCTGCCCAAGGCTTCGGGGCGGCGAGAACCGATACGGCCTCGGGCTGGGCCACGCAAGCGCGGGAGATCAAGCGCCTGCATCTTCTGCAAATCGACAGTGTGAATGTTCTCACCCGCTCCCATTATCTGCCGCTCTTCTCGCGCCTCGGAAACTATGATCGCGCCGCATTGGACAAGCGCACACTGTCCCATAAAAACCGTGCCACCTTTGAATGCTGGGCCCATGAGGCATCTTTGGTGCGCATGGAGCTTCACCCTCTGATGCGCTGGCGCATGAACCGCGCTTTGAAAGGCGATGGAATCTATCGCTCCATGCGCGATTTCGCCCACACTGAAAAAGCCTATCTCAAAAATCTGCTGGCCTTCGTAAAATCTCATGGGCCAACAGCACAAAGCGATCTGCCCGATAAATCCAAAGGCGAAGGCGGCTGGTGGGGCTGGAGCAAGGGCAAGCTGGCCCTGGAAACGCTCTTTGCTCAAGGCCTGCTCACCACGGCAAAGCGTGAAAGCTTTGAACGCTTTTATGATCTGCCGGAGCGTGTCATTCCATCAGACATACTGGCCTTGCCCACGCCTGGTGAGCGTGAAAGCATGTTGCACCTGATGGACTTATCCGGCCAAGCTCTGGGCCTTGGCACAGCTTTTGATCTGCGCGATTATTTCCGCCTGCCAGTGGCTGATGCCAAGCGGGCTTTGGATGATGCCGTGGCGGCGGGTATTCTGAAGCCCGTCACCGTAGAAGGCTGGAAACCCCAAGCCTATCTGCACCGTTCAGCCAAAATCCCCCGCGCTGTGAATGCAACCGCCCTCGTCACCCCCTTTGATCCGATTTGCTGGGATCGTGACCGCACCGAACGCCTGTTCAATTTTCACTATCGCATAGAGCTCTACACGCCAGCCCCTAAACGCAAATTTGGCTATTACGTTCTGCCCTTCCTGATGGGAGATCGGTTCGCAGGCCGCGTGTGTCTAAAGGCTGACCGAGAAACAGGCACATTGCGCGCCAACCACGTTCATCACGAAGAATTCGTCGACATAGCTGAAGTCGCAACGCGGATGAGTGCTGAAATCAAACGCATGGCGAATTGGTTGGAGCTGCCCAAAGTTGAAATCAAGAAGTCAGGAAATCTGGCGAAAGCCCTTATTGCAATAAAGTCCGATATTTCAAAATAAACCGCTCAACCGCGTGCACCAAAGCTGAACAATCGCTGTCTGACAAAGCCAATGAAAGCGCCATAAAGCCACGCTCCGCCACATATATCCCCTCCTCCAACAGGAAGAAATAAAGCAACCGGCGCAAGCGCTGATCGGCTTTCTCCAAATCGGCTGTACGCTGCACATCACCCGCCACCGGATGGAAATTGAGCAATGAGCCAATCCCCGTCACTTGCCATGACGCCTGATAGCGCATGAACAACCCATTCAATTCGGCCTTCAAAGCCTCGCCGCGCGCATTCAAATCATTGGCGGCGGCGGGCGTATAAATATCACGAACACCCACCAGCCCGGCAGCCATGGTGAGCGTGTTATTATTAAAGGTTCCGGCATGCGGCAAAGCATTGGGCCGTGACGGATCAAACTGGTCCATAATTTCGGCACCACCTCCAAAGGCCCCAAAGCTCATGCCACCCCCAATATATTTGCCGAGAGTTTTGAGATCAGGTTGAATATTATAGAGTTGCGCCAAGCCGCCAGAGCCAAAGCGCGA
>JANYGE010000369.1 GCA_025362535.1 Hyphomicrobiales bacterium | reverse complement strand
TTCTCCACTAGCATGGCCACCGCCTGAGGTGATTTCGCGGCGCATGATTTTATCGCCGTGTTTCACTTCAATCCATGCGCCAATCGCATCGCGGTTGGTTGTTGGTTGCTGTAATCTGAATTCAACCCAATGGCCCAGATTGGTGCTGGTGTTGCGCCAAAGCTGGGCTTTATCGTTGCGATTCACAATAACCAGATCCAGCAGTCCATCATTGTTGAAATCGACCACGGCAGCGCCGCGCGTGGTGAATGTGCTGGCCACACCTGCTTTATCGGCCTCTTCGGTAAACTTACCATCAGCACCTTGCAGCAAGAGATTGTTGGGGTCTTTGGCGGCAAAGTCTGGCATGCGGTCCACATTGCCTTTAGCCACAAACAAATCTTCCAAGCCATCATTGTTCACATCTTCAAACTGCGCATGCCAGCCGGTGCTGGGGCGAAGGTCAGTGCCCATATAGGGCCTGTGGGCCGTCACGCCCTTCACATAGGCAACATCCTTAAACTCCGACATGGATTTGCCTTTGCTTGGCATGGCAGCAAGCGTTTGCAACTTGCTGTCTGCCATGCTGGTGAGGAAGTAGTCGGGATAGCCGTCACCGTTAACATCGCTGCTGGCAATGCCCATGCCCCAAATTTTGAGGGGCTTCCAGCCTTCCTTTTCGGTGTAGAGGCGAGGTGCCTGTGCGGGGTCAATTTTCCAAAGCTGCTCTTGCCCACCTTCATAATATTCACGGTCGTTCGAAACACGCAAAGATGGCGTGCCGGATTTATTCCAATCAGTGAAGAGCATCGACAGGGCGCAGTAACTGGGTTTCAGTGCTATGGGGCTTGCAAATTTTTGACCATCAGGACGGTGCAACCAATTATCAGTGCAAGACCCCCACGGCGAAGTTTCCTGGTGACGATCAATATAATTGCCAACCGCTAGAGTTGGCCACTTAGAACCCTTCTCCCAGGTGGCAGAAAAAGAGGTGGACCACGCATCGCCACCATCAAAACCCCAAGCTTCATTGGCGCGTTCAAATTTGCAATTGCCTAACCCACGCATCACAACATTTTCACCAACGCGCAATACCACGAGGTCCATAATGCCATCGCTGTCAATGTCGAGCGGATATGCGCCAGTTGCTTTATCAAGTTCGAGGCCGCTCGCTGTTTCTTTGAAACCCAGCGCGCCACCTTGCTTTGAAGTGTTGAGGTAAAATTTTGCCGGCAAGGTGCCACCTGCCAACATCATGTCAGCAAAGCCATCGCCATTGCAGTCAAAGGTGGCCACGCCACCACCCACCATATATTCCCACTCGCCTTTGTAGACGCTGTTAATGCCAGCGCTGGTGGTTTCCTCGGTGTAGTGGGGAATAACCACAGGCGCTTGCGCCAAGGCGCTGGTTCCAAGCAGTAAAAGTGAAGCTGATAAATAAAATTTACGCATGATTTATCTCCGTGTCTTCAAAGTGTTGGTGTATTCACCGATACATTTTCCGTAAGTAAGGCCGTTTTCAATTGCATTGCGATAATGGATGCCGCCGTAGAGACGCGACATTGCGGCTTCATTTCCTGCTTCTTTAAAGCTTTTGAAGTGGCGGGTCTGGAGGCCGTCTAATGCACCGGTTTTATCATCAAATGCAAAATTCTCTCCAAATATTTTGGTCATCACTACAATCAAAGTTCCAGATTGAACACTATGGCCTGAGGGGTAGTCAGGGAATGGAGGGGTGATGAGGAGTGACTCCCACTTAGGATCAATGTGGCGACGGATATAAGAGATGGGCCGTATGCGGTTATAAACATATTTTCCATGCCAAGCGCCAATCATGCCATCGGCTTGGGTCACACCCATGCGTGCCAATACATCCACTGTTTTTTCAAGATCGACTTTGTCGCGATCTAAAATTTGTAAAGCAATTGTAATGCCGTGGCCTGCTGGCGTCGGAGTGAGCATGGCATCATCAGCCCAGAACTTGGCCAAGGCACGTTGATCAGCTGTCATAGTCATGCTGGCGTTATAGACCTCAAGAGCCTGCTTATAAAACGGCGAGGTTTTTTTCTCACTGTAAGGCACTGGTGGTTTTAATTTGCAATCGGCAATTTTGGGAATAGCAAAGGTGCGGTTGCTACCCCAACTTGGCAGCAGGGGGTGCTGTTGTACTGCTATGGTGCTGGTGGGCACCCAAAACTCGGGCCCAACCTTCATTCTATAGTTTTCGGGGAAGCCTAAGTTTTCAATATCAGCCCCACCGTCAGATTTTGACCATTCGACAATTGCAGCAGCAATGGCTTTGCCGTGGGCGATACTCCGTTCCAAAACATCAGGAGCAATGCCTGCTGAAATCTGTGTCGTGAGCTGTGCTTCGAATGCCGCCATGGCATGATGACCAGTTGGGCCAGTGTTCCCAAAAAAGCCTTGCGTAAAGGCCGCCATTGCGGCGTTCAATACCACTGCATCGTCGTAAGTTTTTCCTGCTTCACGTTTTGGCAATGGCTTTAAGTCATTCAACTGGCCAGCGAGAGATTGTAAATTCGGCGATCCACTGGCCACGGCTTCATAAGCCGTTACACCCAAATAAGCGTAAGAACGGCTGGCAACAGGTGGGGTGTAAGTTGGGGTGTGGCGCACCAGTTCAATCACTAGACCGTACCAGCCATGTATAACGTCTTGTGGTGAAGGCGTGGATGCAAAAGATGCAGTGCTTGTGAAAAAAACAAAGCAGAGAATGGTTGTAATTTTATGCAATAGTTTCATGATTAACTCTTCCTCTTACATCATCTAACACAGGCATGGGGCCGCTTGAGAATATTTCAGAATCCAGATGCCGTAAAGTGGCGGCGATGGTTCCGGTGATGATCATATCGGTGTAAATGGGGGCTGTTTCGATTTTAACTTGCGCTCGCAAGGCTTCAACCACACCCTCATCAATTGCGCTGCGCAAAGCTGGCTCAATTAAATCCAGTGCGCGCGTTCCTGGGCCAGCCAGCACAATGCGATCAGGATTTAAAAGCGCAATCATGCGGGCCAGGCCAAAGCCAATGGCGCGACCAGCTTTTTGATAAGCCGCAGCGGCGTTTGCGTCACCGCCTCGCGCAGCATTTTCTAAAGCCAGCATAACCGCAGGATCAACGGCGGAAGATGGGGGTGGCGATTGATCAGAGCGATTTTCAGCGCTGCGCAATATGCCATAGTCCGATGCATAAGCTTCAAGACATCCGGCACGGCCACAGCGACAAGAGGCTCCGTTCGGAATGTGATTCATATGGCCAAACTCAGCAGCAGCGCCGGTGGCCCCATGATAGACTTTGCCATCAATCACCAAGCCCATGCCCACGCCATAACCCATGAACACCACGGCAGCTGTGCCTGTATAACTGTAACGGTCAGCCGCCATTACCCCCTCGGCAATCATGTTTGCATCATTGGCAATGGTGCATCTTATGCCAAACTCGCGTTCAATTGGGGCAACAACAGGAACGTTGCGCTGTTTGAATGCGGGGCTCCACGCAATGGTGCCGAGCACGGAATCAGTCACACCTTGTGCGGCAACACCTATCTGCGCGATGTCTGCGGTTTTTAGATTATTCTCGGCTAAAAAATTGCGGATGATGGTT
>JANYGE010000330.1 GCA_025362535.1 Hyphomicrobiales bacterium | reverse complement strand
CCTCCGGCACTGCCTTGCTGTTGGGTCAGGCTGCTGCAGATGGCCGTAAGATCAATCTGACGCAACATTCGGTGCGCTCCCGCGATGGGCACACGGGCGCTCGGGTGGCTGGTGATATTGGCTTTGCCACTTTGCGGGGTGGCTCAGTGGTGGGCGATCACACGGTGATGTTTGCTGGAGCAGCAGAACGCATCGAGCTTTCACATAAAGCTGAAAGCCGCGATATTTTTGCTTATGGTGCGGTGAAAGCCGCACTCTGGTGCAAAGATAAAGAACCTGGCCTTTATAATATGAATGATGTTTTAGGATTGGATTGAAATGAGTGGAACTTTGGTGCTGGTCCGTCATGGCCAGAGTGAGTGGAATTTGAAGAATCTTTTCACTGGCTGGAAAGACCCTGATCTTTCGCCGCAAGGCGTATCAGAAGCCAAGTCCGCGGGCCAGCGCTTGAAGGCCAAGGGATTGAAGTTTGATATTTGCTTCACCTCTGCCCTCACGCGCGCCCAACATACGTTGCAACTTATTCTGGCTGAACTTGGCCAAACTGGCCTGCCCGAAACCCGCGATCAGGCTTTGAATGAACGTGATTATGGCGAGTTGACTGGCCTTAACAAAGATGATGCGCGCGCCAAATTTGGCGAAGAGCAAGTGTTGATCTGGCGTCGTTCATTTGACGTGCCACCACCCGGTGGTGAATCGCTCAAAGATACTTTGGCCCGTTCTCTGCCTTATTACATGCATATGATACAGCCGCATGTGCTTGAGGGCAAAACTGTGCTGGTGGCGGCGCATGGCAATTCGCTGCGCTCGCTGATCATGGCAATCGAGGGCCTCACACCTGAACAAATTTTGAAGCGTGAATTGGATACGGGTGTTCCCGTCACTTACAAGCTCAAGGCCAACTCTCGACCTGAAAAAATTGAAATCCTGAGCGCCTGATGGTCCGGATTCTCACTGCGGCGGAATTTGAAAAACAGATTACCCGCCTTGCTGAGATTTTGATTGATGCGGTTGATTCTGGGGCAGGGGTTTCCTTTATGAAACCCTTGGCACGTGACGTGGCCGAGGATTTTTGGCGCGGACAGATTTCCGGCATTGCCGCGCAAAAGACCTTCCCGATCGTGGCCGAGCTTGATGGCACAATTGCCGGGCTGGTTTTACTCATGCGCGCTTGGGCACCCAATCAACCCCATCGCTGCGATGTGGCTAAACTTCTGGTGCACCGGGATTTCAGGCGGCGCGGTGTCGCCACCGCTTTGATGCAGGCCTTGGAAGATAAAGCCAAAGCCCTCAAGCAAAGCCTCATCACTTTCGATGCCGTAGCAAATAGCCCAGCCTCGCGCTTTTACCAAAAGCTTGGCTTCATCTGCGTAGGCACCTATCCAAACTTTGCCTATTCGGGCGATGGCAAGCTGGATGATACGGCATTATTTTATAAAGAGATTTGACGCATCAATAAACAGCGCGTTGTAAATTTGCGTCACTAGCCAACGGATTTGCCCTCCGACCAGCAGTTTCTCCTTTCGAACATTGGGTCCGAGAGATGGGCTTGCCAACATCATAGCTTATGATCAATATGAATATTCATCACACCTAAAGGCAGGCGCAGAGCAGCTATATGGAATCTACTGTCATTGAATTCAAAAATGTTACCAAACGGTTTGGTGATGTTGCTGCAGTGGCTGAAAATAATCTTGCGGTGAAACTTGGCGAATTCCTCTCCATTCTAGGCCCCTCTGGTTGTGGTAAAACGACAAGCTTGCGTCTGATGGCTGGTTTCGAGCAGCCCACCGAGGGGGATATTTTCATTGGCGGTGAAAATATGACGGGTGTTCCCGCGTATAGGCGACCCGTGAATATGGTGTTCCAGCACTATGCTTTGTTCCCACATCTCTCCGTTGGCGATAACGTGTCCTACGGTTTGCGCCAGCACAGCCCCAAACCATCGAAAGCTGATCTCGCCAAAGCGGTGGCAGAGGCGCTCAGCATGGTCCGGCTTGATGGTTATGAGAATCGGCGTAGCTATGAGCTTTCAGGTGGGCAGCAACAGCGCGTGGCTTTGGCGCGGGCACTGATCAATCGGCCTTCGGTTCTGCTTTTGGACGAACCTCTGGCAGCACTTGACCGCAAGCTGCGCAATGAAATGCAAATTGAATTGCAAAATTTGCAGCGCGACGTGGGCATTACATTTTTGTTGGTCACACATGATCAGGAGGAAGCCCTCTCAATGTCGGACCGGGTGTGTGTGATGCGTGAGGGGCGCATTGTGCAGACGGGTTCTCCACGCGAGCTCTATGATACGCCGAACAGCAAATATGTTGCGGGCTTTGTTGGAAAATCAAATTTCTTTGCAGGGCCTAAATCTGAAACAGTGATCAGCGTGCGGCCAGAATATATCGAAATTTCAGCCACCGCCAAAGCATTGCCAGCTGGGCTTGAGCAAAAACTATCTGTCAAAATTCTCAACCGCATTTTTCTTGGTGAACATACGCAATATCGTGTGGCGCATGAAAATCTGGGTGAGTTCACGGTGCTTTCGCCGCGCATCTCAGAGCGGGTAAGCGGCACCTATAATATCGGCGATACAGCCTATGTGGGCTGGCGCAAAGAAGCAGCTCTGATCTTAACTGAAAACTAAAACCAGAAGGGAGACTAACATGAGTAAAGATAAAGGTGTTATTACACCGCAAAAATTTCTTGAAGAAATGCGTCGTTACCAAAAAGGCTCGGTGACCCGCCGCCACTTTCTAGGTGTCACTGGTCTTGGCTTGGCCACCGCTGTGATGAGTGCCGCGGTTCCAGGTTTTGAACCGCGCAAAGCCTATGCCGGGCTTTCGGGAACTTTGAACTTCACCACATGGCCGAATTATTTCAGCCAAGAAAACTTTGATAACTTCACCAAGAAAACCGGCGTTGTTATTAACGTTTCAATCTTTGGTTCCAATGAAGAAATGTTAGCAAAGCTGCAAGCCGGCTCCACGGGTTGGGACATCTTCGTGCCAACCAACTATACAATTTCAACTTATAAGAATTTGGATTTGATTGAAGAGCTAGATCTTTCAAAAATGCCAAACTATAGTGCAGCCACGCAAGATGCGCGCTTCCTTGGGCCGGGCACTATTGATGGCAAGACTTATGCTGTGCCAAAAGATTGGGGCACAACGGGCTATGTTGTGAATTCAAAGAGCGCCAACCAAAATCCTACGAGCTGGAAAGAGTTCTGGGATCTCATCCAAGGTCCGTTGACTGGCAAAGCCATGGTACATGATTATCAGCTCACGACGATTGGCAATGCTCTAAAATATTTTGGCTATTCATTCAATTCTCTGGATGAAAAAGAAATGGCAGATGCTGAAAAACTTCTACTGGCTGCAAAGCCGCATTTGTTTGGCATCAACTCAGACTATCAACCTTCCATGCGCAATGGTGATGCGTGGATGGCCATGTGCTGGACTAATGATGGAGCGCAATTGAAGCGCGATATGCCTGAAATGAATTATGTTTTGGGCAAAGAGGGCGGTGAAATTTGGGTGGATCATTATGCCATTCCAAAAGGTGCGCCAAACCTTGAAGCAGCCTATGCCTTCGTTGACTATTTGCTGACGCCCGAGATCAATGCCAAGGAAATCTTGGCTCATGGCGCACCTTCAACCGACTCACGCACCAATGCGCTGTTGCCAAAAACTCTGCTTGATAATCCGATCATTTATCCGGCAGCTGAATTGCTGTCTCCATTGGAATTTGGTGCCGCAGCAACCCTGACAAGCCCGGTACGGGCCGAAATTATGGCGCGCTTCAAGGCGGCATAACGATATGAACGAGAAGAAACATTCCCGCATGGTTACAGCAATTTTGCTGGCACCTGCGGGCGTGTTTTTGTTTTTTCTTTTAGTGTTACCGCTGATTGTGATATTGGTCTATTCGTTCGGTGAGCGGGCCCCTGAAGGTGGTTACGCCACCGCATTTACCTTGAACAATTATGCAAACCTGCCCTCGCGCAGCAAAGCCTTTCTCAATACATTGACGCTGGCCCCACTGGCGACTTTTCTCACTGTAATTTTTGCTTATCCCATGGCCTATTTTTTAGCTTTGGTGGTGACGCCAAAATGGCGCGTCACCATGCTCGTATTGGTGATGGCCCCATTCTGGACCAGCCAACTTTTGCGCTATTATGCGTGGATTATGATTTTAGGTGCGCAAGGTGTACCGGCTTGGCTTGCCGTCATTGGCATTTCTGATGTGCGCATTATCAACACGCCATGGGCAGTGTTGATTGGTGCGGTTTATGGTTTCCTGCCTCTGATGGTGCCTCCCATATTTGTAAGTCTTGAAAAATTGGATCAGCGTTTGCTCGAGGCCTCGGCTGATTTAGGAGCCAATTCTTTGCGCAGTTTTTTTCAAATCACCTTGCCTTTGTCTCTGCCCGGCGTGGCAACAGGCTCAATGCTGGTGTTCATTCTATTGATGGGTGATTATATTCTGCCGCAGTTCTTGGGCGGCGGAAAAGTTTATTTCATCGGCAATGCTTTGGTGGATCTCTTCTTGCAATCGCGCAATTGGCCTTTTGGTGCAGCGGTTTCGGTTGCCTTGGTCATCATCATGTTTATCACGATGTTTTTCTATATGCGCTTTGTACTCGGCAAAACTGATAACCGCCGCGTGGCTATGGTTTAGATCATGCGTATTTATGCTGCTCTCATTTACATATTTCTGTATGGGCCGATTGCCTTGATCGTAGGCTTTTCGTTTAATGCAGGAAAATATGCCATGGCCTGGCAAGGGTTTTCATTGCAGTGGTATGGCAAGGCTTTTTCCAACCCGTTGATTTTACAGGCACTCAAAACGAGTTTGATTATTGCACTCACCACCGCTTTTTTATCCTGCATTATTGGCACAATGACAGCGCTGGGCCTGGAGCGCGTGCAGGGAAAGCTGAGACAGTTTTTTGATGCCTTGCTCTATATAGCGCTTATGGTGCCTAGCATTGTCATCGGCATTTCCACACTGATTGCTTTTGTAACGCTCTTTAACATTATGAACCCCTATTTGATTGCAGCTTGGAATTTCAAAGTTGAAATGGGGGTATGGACGGTGATTGCAGCACATGTGTTGTTCAATCTCGCCGTGGTCTGCTTTTTAGTTCGCGCACGCCTTACCGGCATGGACCGGCACTTGGTGGAAGCCTCAGAAGATCTTTATGCAACACCATGGGGCACATTCCGACAGGTGGTATTGCCTTTGCTCACGCCATCTATCTTGGCTGGCTTTCTGCTATCCTTCACATTTTCATTCGAAGATTTCATCATCACATTTTTTGTCTCCGGCCCCAACGTGACTTTGCCAATCTATGTGTTCTCATCGATTCGGCGTGGTGTAACGCCAGAGATTAATGCTTTGGGCACTGTCGTGTTGCTGACATCACTTTTGCTTTTGATTTTTGCGCAGATCATTCTGCGCCGCAGTTCAAAATATATCCAAACTTAGCCTCAAGCGTGCAGAACTTTTTCCTTGCAACAGACGGAATTTGGAGCGACCATATGATTGACTTTAAGCCGCCTGAGTGTGGTTGAGCGCCCAAGAGAAGGCCCTAAATTGCACGGTGCGATACGAGGGAGGACCATTATGGCCGCAGGACAGTCAAGAAGTGCAAAGGGGCCGAGATGTATAGCTCTGGTCGGTCCCTATCAAAGCGGCAAGACAACTCTGCTTGAGGCGATCCTCTATCGTTGCGGTGCCGTCCCGCGTCAAGGCCGCCTCGCTGACAAGAATACAATCGGCGATGCTTCGCCAGAAGCCCGCACCCTTGGCATGGGTGTTGAGGTCAATGTTGCGACCGCTAAATTCATGGGCGAAAGCTTCACTTTTCTGGATTGTCCCGGTTCGATAGAATTTATGCAAGATATGCATCAATGCCTGCCTGGTTGTGATGCCGCCATTGTGGTGTGTGAGGCGGACGAAAAGAAGGCCCCGGCGCTTCAGTTGATTCTCAAACAGCTTGAGGCATTGCATCTCCCTCATTTCATTTTTATCAACAAGGTGGATAAGTCCACGTCTCGCCCGCATGAGGCCCTGTCGTGGCTGCAACCCGCGAGCAGCCTGCCCTTGGTCATGCGCGAATTACCCATCATGAAAGATGGTGCCATTACTGGTTACATCGATCTCGCCCTTGAACGCGCCTTCATCTACCGTAAAAACGCGCCAGCTGAAGTCGTGGCCATTCCTGCTGATTTGAGCGCAGAGGAAAAACAGGGTCACTTTGCCTTGCTTGAACGCCTGGCAGACCATGATGACGTGATCATGGAGCAATTGCTCAGTGATCAAGAGCCAGCGCCGGACCGCGTGATGCAGGATCTTGCACGCGAGGCAGCCGATGGTCTGATCACGCCGGTGTTCTTCGGGTCCGCCGAATTCGGCAATGGCATAAGTCGCTTGTTGAAAGCACTCCGACACGAAGTGCCAGATGTAGCCCAAACTGCAACGCGATTGGGGTTAAATCTGAGCAATAGTACAACGGCGCTTGTGCTTAAAACTTTCTTCACTGAACGTGGCGGCAAGATTTCTGTGACGCGCATTCTCAGCGGTGAAATGGCCGATGGCGCGATCATATATGGCAGTGAGGGACAGGAAACCCGCGTGGCGGGCGTGGTTGGGCTGTTGGGGCAGGCCCAATCAAAATTAACCAAAACCGTGAGCGGAGAAACAGTAGGTCTTAGCCGCCTTGAAAATATTTCAACTGGCGAGACTATTGCCACTGCTAAAGGCAAGACCATCCAGCTTTTGGAGCGAA
Source organism: Hyphomicrobiales bacterium (assembly GCA_025362535.1). Taxonomy (GTDB): domain Bacteria; phylum Pseudomonadota; class Alphaproteobacteria; order Rhizobiales; family Aestuariivirgaceae; genus Aestuariivirga. The sequence goes on along the minus strand of JANYGE010000330.1, from coordinate 5,467 downwards.
ACCATGCCCCCAGCCTATTCGGCAAGGCCATATCAGTGCATGACCGAAAAGACGAAGTTAAGCTCACGCAGGCCCTCTCGAAACTCATCGAGGAAGACCCGTCATTATCCTTGAACCATGATGCAGTAACGCATGAGTTGGTTCTTTGGGGTCAGGGTGAGATTCACCTGCGCGCCGCACTTGAACGGCTCAAAAACAAGTTTGGTCTTGATGCTGCTGTGGCGCAGCGCAAGATTGGCTACCGCGAAACTATTCGAAAGCCCATGCAAATCCGCGGTCGGCATAAGAAACAATCCGGCGGGCATGGCCAATATGGTGATATCGTGGTGGAGATTAAGCCATTGCCACGCGGCCAAGGCTTTGCCTTCAGCGATACGATCGTGGGCGGTTCAGTGCCCAAGCAATATATACCAGCCGTTGAAAACGGCATCCGCGAGTGGCTGGTGCGCGGGCCCCTGGGTTTCGAAGTGGTGGATTTCGCCGTCAATTTGTCGGATGGCTCTTACCATGATGTCGACAGTTCTGAAATGGCTTTCAAGCTGGCGGCGAGGGCTGCCATGGCAGAAGCCACACCAAATTGCCAACCCTTGCTTTTGGAACCCATTGTGAGTTTGGAGATCCACACACCAAGCGAATGCACTGCGCGCATCAACCAAATTATAACGGGCCATCGGGGTCAGGTTCTGGGTTACGACAACCGGGGCGATTGGCGCGGGTGGGATACTGTCAAAGCGCATATGCCCGAAGCAGAAATCGCATCGCTCATCGTGGAACTGCGCTCAGCCACATCAGGAGTTGGAACATTCACATTCTCGTTCGACCATATGGCCGAACTCGCGGGTCGGGCCGCCGAGATGGTGGTGGCTGCGCATAACAATAAGACATAAGTGTTTGGAAGTGGGCGGGGTGACTGGTTAGCTGTTCATTCGCCTGATCGCAGTTCAAATAACAACCCAAGCCAATTATAAGGCCTTTTTGATGCCATATATATACTGTCTGCTTGAATGATATATTTGGAAGTGCGATGCAGTTTCGATAAGGCCGTATTGCTATTTCTTTGACAAAACCGGGCAAGGCGTCTCTTATCACTATTCATCAAGGCTCCCACCTAAATTGAGAATTCATGATGAAAAAAACTGTCGCCTCTGTGGCGCTGATCTTTTTAGCTTTTCTGATACTGCTATGGTTCTATGCGCCGCTACGCGAGTTTACGCGACCCCATCTTCCAAGTTTTATACAAAATCTATTACTGGCACCAGCCGATGGTGCCAACCCAAGCCCTGCCGCTCAGGGCAATAGAAGAGGCAGCGGCGGACCAATAGCCGTGCTCGTTGCTGTCGCCGAAACGGGAAGTCTTCCTTTGATCGAACGCACCTATGGCGTGATCAAATCTCCCGCTGTCGCGTTGGTCAACGCTCGCGTTGCAAGTCAAATTACGGCAATCAATGTTAAAGATGGTCAGATGGTGAAAGCTGGTGATCTTCTGATTACGCTTGATGATCGTTTACTGCAGGCTCAACTTTCTAAAGATCAATCGGTTTTACTGAAGGACCAAGCCCAAGATGTGAGCAACATGGCAGACCTGAAACGAACTCGGGATCTCGCAAATAGCGGTATCGGAAGCAAACAGGCAGCAGATCAAGCTCTCGCTGCGCAGAAAGCTTCCTCGGCCAATGTTGCGGCAGATCAAGCCGCAATTGCGGCTGACACGCAGCAACTGGCCTTTACAAAAATCACCGCCCCGATTGCTGGCCGCTTAGGGGCAATTTCAGCTGTCGTTGGCAATTTAGTCACCACAGCGGCAACATCGACCAGCCTGATGACGATCACGCAACTTCAGCCGCTCAAAGTGAGCTTTCAACTGCCTGACCGTACGCTGACCGACATAAGAACGGCTCTGCAAGCCGGAACAAACCTGCCCGTGCGGGTCTTCCAGACGGGCACAACAACTGAGCTTGAAAGCGGCAATCTCGATTTTGTTGATTCTGCCGTTGACACAACATCCGGAACCATTGCCATGAGTGCGACAGTCGATAACGACAAGCTGGCGCTGTGGCCTGGTCAATTTGTCGATATTGAAATTACCCGGGGCACCTTAGCGAATGTCATCGTGATTCCTACGGTCGCCGTACAACCTTCGCAGTCAGGCTCATTTGTCTGGCTGATGAAAGATGATGGCACTGTGGCGATGGCCCCCGTTAGTGTTGCGCAAAGTGAAGGCGATAGATCGGCAATTACAACTGGCTTAAAAGCCGGGGACAAAGTCATTGTCGAAGGCCAATTGAAATTGAAGGATGGTTCAGCCGTCACGGTGATTGACCCCAATGCCCCGCCAGCAGCCGATGCAACGGCCCCTGCTGATGGGGATGCTGCACCAGCAGACGGCAGCAAAAAGCACAAGAAGAAAACGCAATGAACATTTCAGAGTTTTGCATCAGGCGGCCAGTCGCAACAATATTATTGGCGGCGGCCGTAATTATAGGTGGTTTTTTTGCGTGGTCGCTGTTGCCCGTGGCTGCCTTGCCGCGCTCTGAATTTCCAGTCATCAACGTCTCCGCCAATTTACCGGGTGCTTCGCCGGATACGATGGCAATTTCAGTTGCAACACCGTTGATCAAGCAGTTTTCGACCATTTCCGGCATTGACAGTATTTCGACATCAAACTCACTGGGTTCAACAAATATTGCAATTCAGTTTGTTCTAAGCCGCAACATTGATGCAGCGGCAGCTGATGTACAATCGGCCTTGGCGCGCTCCGCACGCGCACTGCCTGCAGCAATGACCTCGCCGCCCAGTTTCCGCAAGGTCAATCCTGCAGATGCCCCTATTCTTTTATTGGCGCTGCAGAGCGACACTGTGCCCTTGGTCGATTTGGATGCTTTTGCGCAGCAGATTATATCTCCCACACTTTCCACTGTAGATGGCGTGGCCCAAGTGCAAATTTTTGGTAGCCAACAATATGCTGTGCGGGTTCAAATTGATCCGGCAGCTTTAGCCGCTCGCGGCATTTCTATCGATCAACTGCAAACTGCGATTGCCAATGCGAATAAAATAACCCCGCTTGGGACGCTGCAAAATGACAAGCAACAATTGACGCTGGTTGCCGATACGCAATTGCAAAATGCCAAGGATTTTTCTGGATTAATTATCGCAATTCGCAATGGTAATCCGGTGCGCTTGGGCGATGTAACGCGGGTGATCGATTCAGTGGCCAACAATCAATCGGCCAGCTTTTATGATGGTAAACGTTCGGAAGTTATGGCCATTCAGCGCCAACCGGATGCCAATACAGTTGATGTTGCAAACCGCGTTATGGCCATGTTGCCAAGTTTTCAACAGCAAATGCCGGCCAATTCCACCTTGGTTGCGTTTAATGATCGATCAACCTCAATTCGCGCTGCTGTTACCGATGTTGAACATACGCTCGGTCTCACCATCGCATTGGTGATCCTCGTGATCTACATCTTCGTGCGGCGGTTCTGGGCCACCATCATCCCCACCTTGGCTGTTCCAATTTCACTGATTGGCACACTTGGCATCATGTATCTGTTCGGCTTTTCGATCGATAATATTTCACTTATGGGCCTCACACTTTCTGTCGGCCTGGTTGTCGATGACGCCATTGTAATGTTGGAAAACATTGTGCGGCTGATGGAAGAGGAAGGGCTTGGGGCTTTTGAAGCCGCACTGAAAGGGTCCCGCGAAATTGGCTTTACTATCATTTCAATTTCAATATCGCTCGTTGCGGTGTTCATTCCAATCTTGCTCATGGGTGGCGTGATTGGTCGCATCTTCAATGAATTTGCCGTGGTCGTGACGGTTGCGATCTTGGTTTCGATGTTTGTGTCTTTAACCCTCACCGCAATGATGGCCTCACGTGTGCTGGGCGAAGGCGATCAGAGCCAACAGGAACGCCGAGGCATTGATCGCGCGCTTGAGGCAGGCTTTGATGCTGTGGTGCGCCGCTATGGAGCGCTGCTCGGCCTGTGTTTGCGGTTTAAATTTATTATCCTTTTGGTGTTTCTTGCTTCGGTTTTTGTAAGCTATCAAAGCTTCACCACCATTCCCAAAGGCTTTTTCCCGCAAGAAGACTTGAGCCAACTTCAAGTGAGCACCCAAGCCCGCCAAGATATTTCGTTTGATGCAATGATGGGCTTACAGAAGAGTGTGGCCGACGTGTTCTCCGCTTCACCCTATGTTGCCCATGTCGCCAGCGTGGTGAGTGGTGGCAACACCGGTCGTTTGTTTGTTGAGCTGAAAGATAAAACCAAGCGCCCGCCGCTTGCCAAAGTTATGGGTGACTTGCGCAAAGCATTGGCCGTCATTCCCGGCATCTCAGCCAATATGAACCCGGTGCAAAATCTTTCCGTGGGTGCGCGCAATTCATCAAGTGCCTATCAAATTGTGGTTCAAGCCATCGATAAAGACCTGATGAACAATTGGTCGCAAAAGCTGGTCGATGCCATGACGGCTGACAAGGCCTTCTATGCTGACGTTGCAACTGATCTGCAAAACAATGCGTTGCAGGCCAATTTAGTGGTTGATCGTGATAAGGCGGCGGCTCTGGGCATTAGCAATGATGTGTTGCGCTCAACGCTTTATGCCGGGTTTGGCGCACAGCAAGTTGCAACGATTTATAACGCAGCCGATAGCTATCAGGTGATTTTGGAACTTGATCCCAGAATCGATTGGAACCCACAACGCATGCAATCCATACAGGTTCGAACCAGCTCAGGCTCGCTTGTTCCGCTTGGGGCATTTTCGCGTGTTGAAACCAGTGCGGGACAATTGACCATCAATCAATTGGGCCAACTTCCTGCGGTTACTCTCTCCTATAATCTGCCAGAGGGTGTTGCTTTGGGCAGCAGCGTTGTCGAGCTTGATAAGATCAAAGCGCAAATTGGCATGCCAAGCAGTGTTTCAACCAGTTTTTATGGCACAGCAAAAACCTTTCAAGATTCAACCGCCAGCCAAGGCTTGTTGATATTGGGCGCCATCCTCACAATTTATATTGTGCTTGGAATCCTCTATGAAAGTTTCGTGCACCCCCTTACAATTCTGTCTGGCCTTCCGGCTGCCGCAGCAGGTGCGTTACTTTCGCTTGAGCTTTTTGGCTATGATCTTTCAATCATCGCAATCATCGGCCTCTTGATGCTGATTGGCATCGTCAAGAAAAATGCGATTATGATGATTGACGTTGCCCTGCATTTGCAGCGACAGGGCCTGAACGCAAAAGACGCAATCTACAAAGCCTGCCTGATGCGTTTTCGCCCCATCATGATGACCACGCTCGCTGCACTCATGGGCACATTGCCCATTGCACTCGGCAGCGGTGCCAGCGCTGAATTACGGCAACCGCTTGGTGTGGCCGTGGTGGGTGGGTTGATTGTTTCGCAAACACTGACGCTATTCGTAACGCCAGTCCTGTTTCTTTACATGGATTCGATCTCAGCATTTCTAATGCGGT
>JANYGE010000325.1 GCA_025362535.1 Hyphomicrobiales bacterium | reverse complement strand
ATGGCAACCAACATGCAAGTGGAGGCCGAAAGCGCCTGTCCCAAATTCGCTGAGAAATTCTGGTAAATGTAACGTGTTGGCACATCGGAAGAAATCCCTGGACCACCATCGGTGATCGCCACCACTAAATCATAGATGCGCACCGCCCCTGACGAGACAATCACAAATGTTGTGACCAATACGGGCTTCATCATCGGCAATACAATTTGCAAATAGGTGCGCCAGGTTGAGATGCCATCAATCTTGGCAGCTTTCCAAATTTCTTCATCAATGCCGCGAAGCCCAGCCAGCATAAGTGCCATAACAAATCCGGCACCTTGCCACACACCTGCAATCACAATGGCATACATCACCATGTCACGGTCAGCGATCCAACCAAATGAAAAGCTTGTCCATCCCAATTGGCGCACAGCACCCTGCAACCCATATTCTGGTGACAGGATCCACGCCCACACATGGCCGGTTACAATGAAGGAAAGCGCGAAGGGATAAAGATATATTGTGCGAAACACGCCTTCGAGTCTGATCTTTTGATCCATGAAAACGGCAAGCATGAAGCCAATAGCCATCGAAAAAATAATCGAAAGCACGGCATAAGTCACCACATTGGGCAAGGCACCTGTGCATTTAAGATGCCAAGCGTCCGTACCAATTTTCGAGAGAGCCGGACAATCCATCCAGCGATCAGTTTTGAACAAACGGGTATAATTGGCCAAGCCATTAAAATTATTCCACCACTCCATGGGTGTGAACAGTGGAAGCACTTTTATTTTTGTGAAAGAGAACAACACAGTCCACGCTGTGCCACCCACAAATACACCCAGCACAATCAACATCATCGGCAATGATGCAATTTTAGACGACAAGTTTCTGAATAACGGATTTGGACGATCCATAGCTCCAATGCCCCACATCAAGAGGAGTAGACGACGGGTCTGGCTTCCATCAGAAAGCCAGACCCGCGCAAAGTATCAGATCAAAAAGAACTTATTTAGGAGCGTTCTTGATGATGTCCACGAACTTCGCCTGAGCAGCAGCAGCTGTCATGCTTGGATCAGCCATGAACGCGGTGAACGTGTCATTGATTTGATTGAGCGAGTCACGATCAATCATTTGAACATCGTTCGGGAACACAGCTGAAGAGTGATCAAGAATTTCCAGACCCTTCTTCATGCAATCATTGGCAGCAGACAAATCAACGTCAGCCCGCATTGGCAATGAACCCTTCTTCAGGTTGAAGGCAACTTGCACTTCCTTGGTTACAAGTGTTGCAGCCATTTTCTTCTGAGCAGCAGTTACAGCTGGATCTTTGTTCTTTGGGAAATAGAACACGTCACCACCAGTGTTCAGAACTGGGGTTACACCCAGACCTGGCAGGCAGTCATAGTCCTTGCCAGCAACCATCTTGGCCACTTGGAATTCACCACCAGCCCAGTCACCCATAATGTTCGCAGCGGCTTTACCTTGAATCACCAGACCAACAGCTTCATTCCACTGTGGCACCATTTTATCAGCAGGAACATATTGGCGAACTGCAGCAAGAGCATCGAATACTTTTGTAAATTCAGGTCCACCAGCAATCGCAAGGTCACGATCCTTGTAAACCTTCACAAAGTTTTCAACACCAGCAAGAGCAACCAGAACGTCATTCACCATCAAGCCAACTGGCCAACCTTGCGCCATAGACAATGGTTGAATGCCTTTGGCTTGCAAAGCAGGAGCGGCAGCAACGAAATCAGCCCAGTTTTGTGGAGGGGCAATGCCAGCGTCTTCATACACCTTGCGGTTTGTCCACATCCATTGTGCCGAGTGCAAGTTCACGGGAACGCAATAGACTTTGCCATCCTTGGTGCAGCTTGCGAGCTGTGAAGCGGGGCGCAGAATGTGAGCCCAATCACCAGCAGTTGCCACATCGGTGATGTCTTCTAGAAGACCAGCAGCAATCAGATCATCAGCATCTTTGCCGGGGTTCAACTGCGTAGCCGCCATGGGGTTACCACCAAGGATACGTGAAATAATAATAGGACGTGCAACATCGCCTGAACCAGCGATAGCACCATCAACCCAATGATCGCCCGAAGCATCAACAGCCTTGGCGAATTCCGCAACAGCGGCGGCTTCACCACCAGATGTCCACCAATGTGTAACTTCCAGATCAGTAGCAGATGCAATTCCAGCCGTCATAACCGACGCAGAAAATGCGAGAGCAGCAGCAAACTTCTTTAGACCCATGACAGTATCCTCCCTTGTCTTTTATTGGGGTACAGGTGGAGGCTATTCGAGAAAAAAATAATTTGCAACGTTTCAGATTAGGATTCTTAAATATTTATTTTGCTGCAATGCACAATGAGATATAAGGGCTTGTATCGTTTCAGATAAGCGATAGTGTTTGGCCACTATGGCCAATCCTCAAGATCCTCCAGCCCGCCCCACTTTGCGCACTTTGGCGCAGATCACCGGGCTTGGCATCTCCACTGTCAGCCAAGCCTTGCGCGATAATCCTGAGATTGCTGAGGATACCAAGCGCCGCGTCAAGCTTGCGGCACAACAAGCAGGCTATCGTCCAGACCGTGCAGGTGTGCGTCTGCGCACCGGAAAAACCAATGTCATTACGGTGGTGCTTAACCCCGAAGATGAAGGCTCAGGCTTTTTCTCTCAATTTGTTTATGGTGTCAGTGATGGCTTGAAAGGAACCGCCTATCATCTGGTGATCACACCTTATGATCTCAATGATCCAATGGCCCCAATGCGCTATATTGTGGAAACCGCTTCTGCTGATGGAGTGATTTTATCGCGCACCCAAGCCAGCGATCCGCGCGTGCGCTATCTGGCCGATAACAACATGCCCTTTGCCACCCATGGCCGGACCGACATGGGCCTTGTCCATCCCTATCATGATTTTGACAATGATGCTTTCGCTTATGAGGCCGCGCGCCAACTGGCAGCCCGTGGGCGCAAGCGCCTTGGCCTTCTCGGCCCGCCACCCGAACTTTATTATAGCCGCCATACTAACCAGGGCTTTGAGCGCGCCATAAAAGATTTTGGTTTGGAATCATTTGCCTTGGCAAGCTGCCACACCGATACACCACTCGCACAGGTGCAGGAGATAGGCCGCAGCCTAGCCCATCTTGCTCAAAGGCCGGATGGCATTATCAGCTCATCCACCACCTCAGCTTTTGCAATATCCTCTGGTCTTCAACATGAAGGATTGCGCATTGGCGTTGATTTCGACACCGCATCAAAACATTCAACAAATCTTTTAACCATTGCCATTCCCGAAATCATTTCCATCCCAGAAGATTTCCACGAGGCTGGGCGCGATCTGGCACGGCTTCTAATGCGTTCAATCAACGGTGAAGCAGCCGAAACACTGCAACACCTGAAACGCCCTTTTTAACTATGGGTGCTATTGGTTGACTTCTATAATCGATTTCAACTCTTTAATACGAGCCTCAGTCATCTGCGCTTTACAGCCCGAGACCAACATCGGTTCCATTGATCCACCGCGCGATTGAAATCCATAAAGTTCACATTGTCCATCGCGGTAAGCAATCCACGCGCGCTGCGAAGCGAGCAGAGCTTTGACATAACCCTTGTCATTGCCCTCCAATGCAGCATCACCATCCACCGCAAATTTTTTAACCTGCGGCCAAAGCGTGTTTAGCTCCTTATCAGCCTTCGCAAAATCATTATAAGCGCACATATTAAGCTCGGCTTGGCTGCCATTTTCACAATCCGGTTGATCATCAGCCAGCGCTGGCACAACAAATCCTGCCAAAAACAGACACAAAGTAAAAACTTTCAACATCGTCACCCTCAATCATAGCAATTGCGCCATGTGCCATGATTGACATAAAACAGAAGCAACGCAAAGCAAAAGGCATGATAATGACGGACCGCAGTTACTACGCCCCGCAAGGTGGCCTTCCCCCACAAAGCCAATTGTTGACAGGCCGTGCCGCATTCACCACCGCTTATGCCATAATCCCCAAAGATGTGATGCAAGATATAGTCACCAGTTCTTTGCCTTTCTGGGAAAAAACACGGGCTTGGATCATTGCGCGCCCGCTCTCAGGTTTCGCCGAAACATTTTCGCAGTATATTATGGAAGTGGGTGAAGGCGGCGGCAGTGACAATCCAGAGCCTGATCAAAATGCCGAAGCCGTAATCTTTGTGGTCGAAGGCAATGCGGCCCTTACCATTGAAGGCCAAAAATATTTACTCGTACCCGGCTCTTACGCTTATCTGCCCGCAGGCTGTTCTTGGAGCCTCCACAATGCCAAAGGCAAGCCATGCCGTTTCCACTGGATTAGAAAATCATATGAAGCTGTTGCAGGCTTGGCTAGGCCGGAAGCTTTTGTGACGAACGAAAAAGATGTGGCCCCAACGGTGATGCCAGACACCAATGGCGCATGGTCTACCACGCGATTTACGGATCCGAATGATTTGCGCCATGATATGCATGTGAATATCGTGAATTTTGAACCCGGCGGGGTGATCCCCTTCGCTGAAACCCATGTGATGGAGCATGGGCTTTATGTGCTGGAGGGCAAAGCTGTTTACCGTCTCAATCAGGATTGGGTGGAAGTGGAAGCCGGAGATTTCATGTGGCTGCGCGCCTTCTGCCCGCAAGCTTGTTATGCGGGCGGCCCAGGTCGCTTTCGCTACCTGCTCTATAAAGACGTAAATCGCCACGCCAAGCTGAGCCTCAAATGAAAATCGAGGCTTTGACCAAACAGGCCTTCGCACCTTTTGGCGATGTGGTGGAGTTAGACGGTGCCAAACAGCGTCACATAAATCAAGGCTTTGCAACGCGCTTTCACGATCTTGCAAATATTGATATCGGAATCGGCAAAGCCGTCATCAGCATTTTCACCGCCCTCCCTCGCCCCCAACCCATTGCCATAAAATTGATGGAGCGCCATCCTCTGGGCAGTCAATTATTTTATCCACTGCAAAACCAAGATTGGTATGTTCTGGTCTGCGAAAACCCTGATGACAAAAAATCATACCGCGCTTTCAGGGCGAGAGGTGAGCAAGGTGTGAACTATAAGCGCTCGGCCTGGCATCATCCTTTGCTGGTGATGAATGAAAGCCGCTTTCTGATTATTGATCGCGAAGGTGACGGGAATAATTTAGAAGAAAGAGAGCTGGAAAAAGAATTTACGCTGACGCTTTAGCGCCTCTTATTTTACCGTAGAATTCCGAATAAATTCGCGTTCAATTTCGAGCCCCGCCCACTCATCACCCTCATCAGCAAAAATCAATGTGAACGGCCCAGTGTAATGTGCCGCTCGCGCCGCCATCAACCAGTTTGCATTATCGACTTGATCAAGTTTCAAGCCTGCCGCGAAACTGGTTTTCGCATGGCAAAGCTCCGCCAGTGCAAAAATCGAATTCAAATCAGCATATTTGGTCGGCCCATGCCAATTGCCGGTATCAGCCAAAAACCCAAGTGACGGCCCAACAGTATCCAAGATATGATGCACAGCTTCTGGTGTCGCTAGCGTATCAAACCAATTTTCGGTCACCACGCGAACACCATGAGCAACGCCAAGGGCCGCGCAAATTTTCAAACCATCAACGGATAATGCGAGGGCTTCTTTAGTCGGTGCCGCCTTGCCTGCTATAACCCTTGCATTTTCGGCACCCAAGAGAGCCGCCGCTTCAATCCAGCTCAAAATCCATTTCAAATCTTTATCGCGGCTCGCAGGATTGGTAATGTCACCATCATCAATCAACAGTGTTTGAACAACCACACCACAATCGTTGAACAGCTTTCTCATGTCGCGCAAATACGCGGGCTCTTGTGAGGTTAAATGAAAATGACAAATCTCCACTCGCTTATAACCACGTTGTGAAAGTTCCATCGGCAAATCTTCAAGGGGAAGCTTTTCCAAGAGATTATGCACACTCCAAGTGGAAACGGCGATCGGGTTCTGTGTCATATGGGCAACCTATGATAAGCGATACAGATGGAAAAACTAAACCGCATCACCCTACTCGACAACGCTAAGCGCCCGAAAGCCCCAAAGATCGAGAATCTTTCACCAGCCCAAAGGCGGCAAGGCCGTCGCCTCAGTCTTTATCATAATCACCACCGTGAGCAATTGCGTGAGGTTGAAGAGGCCATGCAACAGATTGACGAAACACTCATCACCAAAATTTCAGAACTGAATATGCGCCAGAATTTCACAGCCTTTGGCAATATGTGCGGCCAAGAATGCATGATGCTGACTTTCCATCACCAAGCGGAGGATAGTGCAATGTTCCCTATTCTTCATGACGCTGGAAGCGACGGTTTGAAGAAAGTCGTGGAGCGTTTAATGGCTGAGCATCTCGTGGTACACGACTTGATCGAAGAGTTAGAAACCCGCGCGCATGAGGCCATACGAGAACCCATTCAAGAAAATTTCACAAAGTTGAAAGCCACCTTCTCCATCCTGAATGAATGCGTTCAATCTCATTTTAGCTACGAGGAGACGGAATTGGAGGATGCGCTTGGCGTTATTGATGTGGGAATTTAGGGGCGAATCTCAGTTAGCCTCGCATGGTTTTAAGGAACCTGCTTGGAATGCGGCCATCAATCAAGGCCAGACCAATGCCAATCACCGCCATGCCAAGAAAATGACGGGCCGAAATTTGCTCATTTAAAAACAGCGCTCCCAATAGCATGGCGCTTACCGGCACCAGCAAAGTGACAAGGGTAACATTGGTCATGCCAGCGCGCTTTACGATGTTAAAGAAAATCACATAGGCGAAGGCTGTGCAGAGAAGTGCAAGCGCTAATAGTGAAAAGACAACATTGCTGCTCGGCCATGCAAGGTTAAAAGGCTGATCGATCACCAACATCAATGGCAATAGCATAAGACTTGACGCCGCTGTCTGCGAAGCAGAGGTGACCAGAGGCGGAATACCCGCCATGCGGCGACCAAAAATTGTACTGATACCATAGCTGACCGAGGCCCCAACAATAGCGAGTTGGAAAATCAAATCGCTGCCCAGATTTTTCACCGCATCAAAACCCACAAGTGCAGCAACACCTGTCAACCCAACCAATGCACCTGCCATTCGGTTCCACGTGAGTTTTTCATTTTGCGTTGAAAGATGTGCAACAATAACAGAAAAGAAGGGTGTTGTGGCGTTCAACACAGCGGCAAGTCCGGGAGCAACTTTGCTTTCTCCCCAGACAATAAGACTGAAGGGAATGACGTTGTTAAAAAAACCCATCAGGAAAAAATTGCGCCACATGGTGCTGGACATGGGCAAGGTTTGACGAGTGGCCAAGACAATCACCCATAATGCCATGCTTGCAAGAAATACCCGGAAGAACACGATAGTGAAAACCGGAAGTTCTTTGATGATGACCGCAAAGAAATAAAATGATCCGCCCCAAATAGCACTGAGAACGATGAGCATGGCCCATTCAGCCGGGCCCATAACTTGATGTGATGAGTGATTCATGCGGGTAACCTATAGAGGCTCACCCACCAGGATGCCACCCGATTTGCGCTTTAGTGGCGCGTGAATGGTTGCAAAAAACGCAGTACTTGCGGCGGCAATCTGTAGTAAATCTTCCGCATCATGGGCCTGAGGGTGCGCAAATAGGCCAAACCATAGATTTTTCCCAGCACTGAAATGGGCTTAAAATAATCATTGGTTGGGATGCTCGCCGAGCTCCAAGATTCCTTGTGGAGATCATAAGGCACCATCAGATCAAAGGCTTTTTGATGATCG
>JANYGE010000317.1 GCA_025362535.1 Hyphomicrobiales bacterium | reverse complement strand
TCAAAGCCAAAATTAAAAACATACACCGTGTTGTGGCTCACGCTGAGCCGATTGGCCACAAACGGCATAGGCTCTAGGGTATTATTGATGCATTGCTGAGTTCGCGAAGGTGTTCAAGTTCACCTTCGGGAATTTCCACTTTATTTGCGGCTGTGAACGCTTCGTAAAAGCAGAGTTCCAGTAGGTCTTGGAGCGACCTTATATCGACCGCTTTGGCTAAATTGCGCAGCTCTAACACCATCTCCGATATATATTGGGCCGTTTCTTTTCGATCCAGTTTCTTTGGTTGGTTGTTTTTTGTTGAAGAATTCTCTTTTAGGTTGTGTGTTAAAGCAGAGTTTTCCATTATATGCCCTATCACCTTTTTATGTGCCCGAATACATTCAGTCTGTCGCTGAATAATCACACTCTATACGTGCTGAATTCTAAATAAAGACACCCCAGGTTGATTTTGATTGTAAATATGAGTTTTTCTCTCCATCTGAGGGATTTCTTGCTACTGCTTGCCTTTCCGCCTAAGAGCGGACGCCTTTTCACTGGAACTTTTAATGACTGTCGTTGTTGTCGAATCGCCTTCAAAAGCAAAAACCATCAATAAGTACCTCGGCCGAGACTTCACGGTGCTCGCCTCATTCGGCCATGTGCGTGACCTTCCCGCTAAGGATGGCTCGGTAAAGCCCGATGATGATTTCTCCATGGATTGGGAGGTTGATTCAAAATCTGCCAAGCGTTTATCTGATATTTCTGCAGCACTTAAAGGTTCTGATCGTTTGGTTTTGGCAACTGACCCTGATCGTGAGGGTGAAGCTATTTCTTGGCATGTGCTGGAAGTTTTGAAAAAGAAGGGTGCCCTCAAAGGCAAAACCGTTCAGCGCGTGGCCTTCAACGCCATCACCAAAACCTCGGTGCTTGAGGCCATGGCCCACCCGCGTGAGCTGGATGTGGCATTGGTTGATGCTTATCTGGCTCGCCGCGCTTTGGACTATCTGGTCGGTTTCACGATTTCGCCCGTGCTGTGGCGGAAATTGCCGGGCGCGCGTTCAGCGGGCCGGGTGCAATCTGTGGCTTTACGTCTAATCTGTGATCGTGAACTCGAAATCGAAGCCTTCCGAAGCCAAGAATATTGGTCGATTGATGGTACATTTGTTACCCCTAAGGGTGTTGAGTTCACAGCAGCACTGGCCAGCGTTGACGGCAAGCGTCTCGAAAAACTGCAACTGAAAGATGAAGCTTCAGCCAAAGCCATTGAATCTGCCGTTAAAGGTCAGCGCTTCACTGTAGATGCGCTGGAGAGTAAGCCAGCCAAGCGACATCCTTTTGCGCCATTCCGCACCTCTACATTGCAGCAGGAGGCCTCGCGCAAGCTCGGCTTTTCCTCATCCAAAACCATGATGATTGCTCAGCGCCTGTATGAAGGTGTGGATATTGGTGGCGAGACTGTGGGCCTCATTACTTATATGCGAACCGATGGCATCGACATGGCACCTGAAGCTATTGCCTCGACGCGCAATGCAATATTGAAAGCCTTTGGCGAGCCCTATTTGCCATCAGCCCCGCGCACCTATTCCAGCAAAGCCAAGAACGCCCAAGAAGCTCACGAAGCTATTCGGCCAACTGATCCAGCTCGCCTGCCTGAGCAGGTGAAATCGGTATTAGATGGCGAGCAACTGGCGCTTTATGATCTCATTTGGAAGCGCACAATTGCCAGCCAAATGGAAAGCGCTGAGTTTGAGCGCACCACGGCTGATCTGGGCGCCACTGGTACTGATGGCAAACATTACTCCTTCCGCGCCAATGGCTCGGTGGTGAAGTTTGATGGCTTCCTGCGCGCCTATAATGAAGATTTAGACGATGGCGAGGACGAAGACGCCAAGCGTCTTCCGGCCATGGCGCGGGGTGATATTACTGGTGTTAAAAAAATTATCGCCAATCAGCATTTCACTGAACCGCCACCACGCTATTCCGAAGCCTCGCTGATTAAGAAACTTGAAGAGCTTGGCATTGGCCGTCCCTCAACTTACGTCAGTATTTTGAAAACGCTGGGTGATCGCGGCTATATGCGCATCGAGAAAAAACGTTTAATCCCTGATGATAAGGGCCGCGTGGTGACGGCATTTATGGAATCATTCTTCAAGCGTTATGTGGAATTTGATTTCACCGCCAATCTTGAAGAGCAGCTTGATAAGGTTTCAGCTGGTGAGTTGAACTACAAACAAGTGCTGCGCGATTTCTGGCGGGACTTCACGGCGAACTTGGCCGATGTGAAAGATCTGCGCATCACGCAAGTGATCGACTCGCTCAATGATATTCTAGGCCCGCATATATTCCCGGTGCCTGCTGGTGGTGGTGATCCGCGCAAATGTCCGAACTGTGCTGATGGTCAATTATCATTGAAGCTTGGGCGCTTTGGTTCATTTGTGGGCTGCACCAATTATCCAACCTGTAATTTCACCAGGCCACTTTCCACCAATGCAGAAAGTGCAGCAAACCATGTTCCGGCTGATGGCATATTACTCGGTCAAGACCCTGAAACGGGGCAAGCTGTAACCCGCCGTGCTGGCCGCTTTGGCCCCTATGTGCAATTGGGCGAAGCAGTAGAAGGTGAAAAACCGCAACGCGCCTCTATTCCAGCCAGAACTGATGTGAATACGCTCGATTTGGAAACGGCTTTGAAGCTGCTCTCGCTGCCGCGTGAAGTGGGCATTCATCCTGAAACCAAAACACCGATCACTGCAAATTTCGGCCGCTTCGGCGCTTACATCAAGCATGATGGAGTTTATGCCAATCTGGAATCGCCAGAAGATGTGTTTACCATCGGGCTTAATCACGCCGTCGATAAGCTGGCGGAGAAACGCGCCAAGGGTCCATCCGCCCGTTCCAAGCCTACAGCCTTGCGCAATCTCGGTGCGCACCCTGATGGCGAAGGCGACATTGAAGTGTTCACCGGCAAATATGGGGCCTACGTAAAGCACGGCTCCACCAATGCCACCATGCGCGGCGAACAAACGCCTGAGACGATCACGCTGCAGGAAGCCATCGAGCTTATCGCCGAGCGTGAAGCCAAAGGCGGGGGAAAGAAAAAGAAGCCCGCTAAAAAAGCAGCGGCTAAAAAAGCTCCTGCCAAGAAGGCGGCAAAGAAAGTTGCAAAGAAATCCCCTGCTAAAAAGGCTGCAAAGAAAGCAGTAAAAAAAGCCGTTGCCGAAACCGCCTAAGATACCCACCAAAAAACAAAAAGCCCCTCAACCGAAGGGCCTGCCTGCCCGCGACGAGATTCTGAAATTCATTGCTGGCTCGGAAGGCCCGATCGGCAAGCGCGAGATAAGCCGTGCTTTTGGCATTAAGGGCAATGATAAGATCAAGCTCAAATCCTTGCTTAAAGATATGCAAGGCGATGGCAGTGTGGGTGGCAAGAAGCGCCGCATGAGTGTTGCGGGCGAACTGCCACCAGTTACGGTGATCGAAGTTGCTGGCCTTGATGAAAATGGCGATGCTTATGGCCACCCGGTTGAATGGCATGACGACAAACCACCAAAATTATTGATCGAGTCTCTCACCGGAAAAGCCCCCGCTGTGGGTGACCGGGTGCTGGCCAAGATCGACTATCTGTCTGGCAAAGGCCCTTACTCACATAAAGCCAAAGTGATGCGGGCACTTTCAGACCGTGCAGGCCGTGTGCTCGCGGTATTCCGTCTTGTTAAAGGTGAAGGGGCACGTCTTGTGCCTGTCGATAAGAAATCGCGTTACGATCTGCAAGTGCTAAAGGGCGATGAGGGCGGTGCAGTCAATGGCGAATTGGTTGCTGCTGAAATCATTAAAGACCAAGGCCGTGGCATGCCGATTGCGCGGGTGCGCGAGCGCTTGGGCAATATGGATGATCCGCGCAACATTTCGCTGATCGCCATTCATCAACACGGCATTCCCAACGCCTTCCCTGAAAAAGTGTTGGAAGAATCTGAGGCCCTCAAAGTATTCAAACAAGCAGGCCGCATGGATCTGCGCGATGTGCCTTTGATCACCATTGATCCACCCGACGCCCGCGACCATGACGATGCGGTGTGGGCGGAAGAGCAAGATGATGGCAGCTTCAAAATCATCGTGGCGATTGCCGATGTGGCAACCTATGTCAAATCTGGTTCTGCCCTCGATAAAGAAGCCCGCATCAGGGGCAATTCAGTTTATTTCCCTGACCGTGTTGTGCCCATGCTGCCGGAGCGCATTTCGAATGATCTCTGTTCATTGATTGAAAAGCAAGATCGCCCTGCCCTTGCCTGCTTCATGACCATCGATAAATCGGGGCGCAAGTCATCGCATAAATTCGCCCGTGTCATCATGCGCAGCGCTGCCAAACTTTCCTATGAAGAAGCCCAAGCCGCCATTGATGGCCGAGAATCGCCCAAGGCCGATGGTCTGCTTGAAGCGGTTTTAAAGCCACTGTGGGCTGCCTATTTTTCGATGAAGCGGGCTCAGGACAAGCGCAGCCCCTTGGCGCTTGATTTGCCAGAACGGAAAATCATTTTGGACAAGCTTGGCAATGTGGCCAAGGTTGTTGTGCCTGCGCGGCTTGATGCCCATAAGCTGATCGAAGAATTTATGATCCAAGCCAATGTGGCTGCCGCCGAAGAGTTGGAAAATAAAAAGACCCCCCTGCTCTACCGCATCCATGAGGCACCATCCCAAGAGAAGATCAAAGCCCTGTCGCAGTTTCTTAAAACTGTGAACCGCGAATTACCCTTGGGACAAGTGATCAAGACTAGCCATTTCAACAAGCTTCTTGAATCTGTGAAAGACGAAGACTTTGAGCAGCTGGTGCATCAAATCGTTCTGCGCACACAAAGCCAAGCGGTTTACCGCGCTCAAAATGCTGGTCACTTCGGTCTCAGTTTACGCCGCTACGCACATTTCACATCACCCATCCGCCGCTATGCCGATTTGATCGTTCACCGCGCTTTGATTTCTGCATTGGGCTTTGGCGAAGATGGTTTGACAACGGATGATATCGCCAGGCTCGACGAAACCGGCGAATTGATTTCGGCGGCTGAACGCCGCGCCATGGTGGCTGAACGCGAAACCACTGACCGTCTCATCGCATCATTCCTTGCCCCGCAAATGGGAGCTATTTTCAGCGCTCGGATTGGCGGCGTTGTGGGGGCTGGGCTCTTTGTCAATCTCGAAGAAACCGGTGCCGATGGCTTTGTTTCAGCCTCTAGCCTCGGCCGGGATTATTATGTCTATGATGATGTGAGGCACGCTCTTATCGGCCAGCGCACTGGTGAAACTTTTCAAATGGGCGATATTGTTCAGGTCAAACTCGTCGAAGCAGCTCCGGTTAAAGGTGGCTTGCGGTTTGAAATGGTATCAGAAGGCCG
>JANYGE010000046.1 GCA_025362535.1 Hyphomicrobiales bacterium | reverse complement strand
AAGAATGACCCACACGGCTGCCAAGATCGACTGAACGAAGGAGGCTTTGTGGGGGCTCTTGTGGTGGTCATGGGTCTCGGCGATAGCCGATGGCAGAACACCTTCGCGGGCCATCGAATAAAGATAGCGCGACGCCGTATTGTGGAAGGCCATGCCACAAGCAAAGGAGCTTGTAACGATGAGCACGAACATCAATTCAAAGGCCCAGCCGCCCACAAATTGTTGGATTGGCGCCAAGAAGAAGTTCACGCCATCAGAATAGGCCTTTGCGGCCATATCAGCATCAGTAGGGTAGGCCGAAACGGCACACCAGCTGACGATAACGTAGAATATTCCAAGTGCTATCACTGAGATAATCAATGAGAGTGGAATGATGCGCTTAGGGTCACGCGATTCTTCGGCATAGTTGGGCGCCATTTCGAAACCCACCCAAGACCAGAAGGCCATAAAGACACCCACGGCGGCGGCACCAGCGGGAATAACAACGGCTCCAACTGTTTGAGCTGGCAAGTCAGTATAGACCTTGAACACATTCAGAGATTCGAGCGAAAAATGCGTGCCGCTACCTGCGAAATACACACCCAACGCAAAGATGGTGAGCATAGCAACTTCAGCCATGAGGGCCACGCCCAAAATCTTGGCCGAGAGCTTTACGTCCCGGTAGGCGAGAACGGAAATCACAGCGAGCATCACCAATGCGAGGATAAGCCAAGGAACATTAATCCCCAGATGGTCGTTCAGCCACTTGTTAGCAAAGAAAGCAAAAAGACCACTCAGAGAGGCTTCAAAGATTGAATAACAAAGAAATGAAGTCAAACCAGCAGACATGCCGATCTCACGCCCGAGACCTTGCGAAATGAATGAGTAAAATCCGCCAACCGATGAAACGCGCGATGCCATGGCGGCATAACCAATGGAGAATACAGTCAGAACAATTGTGGCCAGCAGGAATGCTGCTGGTGTGTAGGTGCCAATGCCATAGCCAGCCGCGAAGGGCACATTGCCCAGCATGGCTGACATGGGTGCTGCACCCGTTACGGCAAGAAACAGCACGCCAATGAGGCCTACAGCCTTGCCTTTTAGTTTATGAACATTCTTATCCGAAGAGACGTCAATTGCGCCGCTCTTTCCTGTTGCTTGAGCCATGTGGCCCTCCCTCTGTAAAACGTTAGCTCCCCCCAAACAGCTCTATCTCTTGTGCCAGAGCTTCAACCGCATGGTCAGTTCACCCACTAAACGCGAAAAAACTCATCTTGCCAAGCCCATCATTTCGGCAAGCTCAAAACTTGAAACCACATGGCAATAGATCATGTTGATGACCTCAAGTTCTTTGAGATGCAGCGCATGGGAACCCGCAGCGCAACAATCCTCAACCACCACCACATTATAGCTCTCATCGGCCAGACTGCGCACCGTGGATGACACGCATTGATCGGTAAAAATACCAACGCAAATCACGTTTTTAATCCCCAAATTATGCAAAATAAGGCGCAAATTGGTGCCGGTAAGGGCAGAGTCAGTGGTCTTGGTCACCACAATCTCATCGCCCACAGATGCAAGCTCTGGCACAATTTGCGATGGCAAACCATTCTTGGGCAGCAGCAAGTTATTCCACCCCGGCATCTTCTGAGAAAGTGACCGATCCCGCCCATCTGCCGTGTGACAGGCAATGCGAGCGAAGATACATTCCACCCCAGCCGCACGCGCCTGTTGCAAAAGCTTGGCGGTGCGCGGGATCACGGTGCCGTGCATACGCTCATGAAAAGGCGTCCAAGCATCGAACTGAATTTGCTCATTCGAACTCAAAGTCGAGCGCTCTGGCCGTTCCAAATACGTGTTCTGCACATCAATGACGAGCAGGGCCGTCTCCTTGGGCGGCAACTGCAAATCTTCTGGTTCAGGTGCTGTTGCATAATAGATCGAGCGAAAGTCAGTCTTCCAATTCATTGCCAGTCCTTAAAAACGAAACGTGAAAAGCCCGCGCCGCTCATAAACCTCGGCGGCTTCCTCAACATAAGTAGCCATGTCTGTCGCATGATAAGTCTCACGCAAAATCCGCGCCGCCTCCAATAATGCGTCTTTGGATTTGGCCCGCCCCGGCCGCAACAATTCATAGGTGGCCATGATGAAATCTTGCGGCACATTCACAAGTTCAGCCGCGCGTTCAAAATTTTGCGCCAATGTTCCGCGATTTGCGGCCTGAGCGATATCAGCCTGCGCCCGCAAGGCCTGCGGCGTGATGCGCAAATCTTCCATCGTCACGTCGCCCTTGATCACGGCAGCAAGCGTTACATCGGGCAGGGCTAACCCACGCGCACCAATAACTTTTTCAGGTTGAGTTTCCGCAAGAGGATAATCCGCAATACCGAGTTTCTTGGTCATGCCCGTCTTCCCAGAAACTCAATGGCAATTTCTTCAGGCACCGCACTTTCAGATGTGAGTGCGGTTTCAATGGCGTAGATCATGGCGGTGCGCGCATGATAGCGCGAGCCCATGGCTTCGCCATGTTGCGGCACAATGATGGGTTCAGGCATCTCGCCCAAAGCATAGGCCGCCGCATTTGCGCCCATGCCACGGTAATGCACAAGTTTGGTGATTGGCGCGTTTGAGAACAATTCGAGATTATTATGCGGCAAGCGCCCGCGCTGATGGATAATGGCGGTGCCCTTGGCCTGAATGCCAATGCCCACGCCAGAGCCGGAAAGCCCGGCAGCCGAAAGCCCAAGAAAGGATGTATCTGCCGTGTGATTAAACCGCACAATGCGGGGGGTAAGCCCGCGTGCTGAAATTGCTGTCACCAATTCAAGCAGCACATCAGATAAGCGGTGGCCTGCCGTTGTTTGAAAAAGCTTCAACCCGAACCCAGGGCTAATGCCGATCACCACATCCTTGCTATCCTGGCTCACATCAGCCTGTTTGACCCTTGCATAGCGAATGCGCTTGGCCTCTTCCTTTTCATGCATGGCCTCTGAACGCAGAACTTCTTTTTGATCCAACACATCGCGGATATTTACAATCTCTTCGCGCCGCTCTGGGCTCAGGCGGTAACCGCTGCCGGGCCCCAGATAATCATTTGGATTGTTGATGGCGCTGAGAACTTTTCCACCGCGCACCAAAGCCGCAGTCTGCAAATAATCGCCTGAGAGGCGCAAGCGCACAACGCTCAAAAGATTTTCGGCCTCATCAGCAAAGCCACGCTTGGCCAAGGCCTTGATAACATCCACAACCGTAATGCCTTGTGATTTAATTTTTTCACTCATCACCGATGTTTCGCGTGGACTGAAGCTGCGCGTATCATCCGAGCCTGAAGCAACCACAACACTTTGCTTCATATCAGCAGTTGGCGTGGCCAAGCCCAATTCCTCTTGCACGGCAGACAAAGCCTCAATAGCGCGAGCGCGCAAATCGAGTGCTGTTGATTCACTTATTGGAGTTAACCCTCCGTCAGCTTCAAAGTCGCGTTGCAGCACCAGATAATCTTCCATCTCTTCGCCATTAAACAGCGACGGATTGAAAGAATTGTCATATTTGAGGATCGAGCCAAAGCCCGAACATATGAGATCAGACCCACCCACCAGATAAGGCCAAATTTTTGCGCCTAAGCGAATTTCAGATTCAGTTGTTCGTGCATCATTGCCAGAAGCACATTCCAAATCAAGCCAAACGGCGATTAGGTTTTCCGCCATCAATTCGCGAACGCCGCCGGGAACTGTTGCAGTGACAGGTGCGCCATCAATGCCGCCATTCTGTGTGCCTTGCACCCCCATGGCCCGTTGCAAACACAAGCAGCGCGCTTCAAGATAAAGCAGCGACTTTGACTCATGAAAGCCCATCAGAAGCTCTGAACCAGCACCAGACGTGCAACGCATTTTTATGCCGCGTGAGGCATAGGCTGCCGCCAAAAACCCCTTTGACCATGGCGTATCATCACCATCAATGAAGGTTTTCTCGGTGCCATAAACCGAAACCGTTTCAGCATAAGATGTAAAACCTGCCATGCCGATGCGGAGTTCTTCGGCCTCTTCACTTGAGCATTGAAACAAAGTGCCCCAGCGCCCAACAGCACCCCCCACGGCGCAAGCCAAAGCATTGGACCATGCATTGCGCGACACCCGCATGGTGGTTTCAATTTCATCAAAGCCAAAGCCCACTGCCGTTGCGGCATCAGCAGCAAGCTGCAAGGGATCGTCCTTGGCATTGGTCACATGCGCTTGGTTGCCCGGAATTTTGCGCGCCCGCATTTTTTGATAAGCAAATGCAATTTCCAATGCGTTCAGCTGGCTCACAGTTTCAGCGAGCTTTGCTGGGGTAAGACCATGGGCCAGCCGCACCAATTCTTGGCGCGGCACATGCATATCGACCAGCATACGCGCTAAAGTGCTGCTGGGAATGGCCATGGCTTCCGGAGCAATGTCTGGATCAATGTGGTGGCGGGCAATGAACAGGTCGATCATATCGAACTCGTGCTCAAGCACACCATCAAGGCTAATCACCCGTGACGCATTTATGCCAATTCCGGGTTTGGGATCAGCCGGGCTGGTAAAAGCTGCAAAGCCATTTGCTGCATCTTCAACTGCGAACTTGTCCAGCCGCAAAGGCCGCTCGTCCCAATCTGCAAAACGTTTCCAGCGATTTGGTGTGGTGCTCATGCGTGAAATCCGCCCTTTACAATTCGTTAATACTGTCACGCGGCGCAAGCAGCCGCAACCACTCAAATTTTCTCCATTTAAACAACACTAAATTTACTGTGCTCACAAAGTTTTCCTTGGTCTACCCCTCCCATTTCGAAAAATACGTCTAAAATTAAATCTGTTCTGCAAAGTCAGGTAGAGATTAAGTGGATAGAACAAAATGAAGAAACGTGCTGTTGATAATGAAGTGGTCAAACGCCTCTTAAAAGGTGTTGATGGGATCATCCTGACATTGGGTGCAATGTTTGCAACAGTTAACAATCTGATTTATTTTGATCTGACAATTCCGGCCAAGACAGGCTTTTACGCCCTCTTCCTAGCCCTTTCATGCATGTTGCTTTTACGCAGTTTCGGGCTCTATGAGGGCCGCAGCCTGAGCAAGCCATTACACTCGATCGGCTTTTCGTGGGCGTTAGTTGGCGTCGTAGGGTTTGTCTTTTATTTGGCCGCTGGACTGATTGACTTGCCGCTTGCCGCAAGCTGGTTAGAATTCTGGTTGGTCCTCTCGGCGTTGCACATTGTTATCACCAGAACATCGGTGCTGTTTTGGACGCGACCAAGTTCAAAAGCTCACTCCTACCGTCAGCGCATCGCTATTGTTGGTGGTGGTAAAGCGGCCGAAGATGCCATCGCAACATTGGAAAATTCACCCGGTCTGGATATCGAAATTATCGGCTTGTTTGATGATCGCTATGACAATCGCAGCCCCGACTCTGTGCGAAAGCATCAGAAAATCGGAAAAATTTCAACCCTTGCCGATTATGCGAGAACCCATCAAGTCGATCTCATCATCGTTGCTATTCCGATGTCGGCTGAATTGCGCCTTTTGCAAATCTTAAAGCGCCTCTGGGAATTGCCAGTCGATATTCGCGTCAGCGGCCAGGCCGCTCAGTTAAAACTCTCGGCGCGCGCCTATACCTATCTGGGCGAACTTCCTTTATTGGCGATTTTCGATCGCCCCTTAAACAGCTGGAACCAATTCCTGAAAGACACGATGGACCGTGCCATCGCGCTGGTCGCTCTGATTTTGCTGTCGCCGATCATGCTGATTGTAGCCGCCGCTGTGCGCTATGAAAGCAAAGGGCCAATCATCTTTAAGCAAAAGCGCTTTGGCTATAACAATGAACTCGTTGAAGTTTATAAATTTCGGTCAATGTACACAGATATGGCTGATGCCTCGGCGGCCAAGCTGGTGTCGAAAAATGATCCGCGCGTTACCAAAGTGGGCCGCATTATTCGCAAATCTTCGCTCGATGAGCTTCCACAACTGTTCAATGTGCTTACTGGCCAGCTTTCATTGGTGGGGCCGCGCCCACATGCCACCCAGGCTAAAGCGGCAGGCACATTATATGATGAAGTGGTCGATGGGTATTTCGCACGTCACAAGGTGAAACCTGGTATTACGGGCTGGGCGCAGATTAATGGGTGGCGTGGCGAAACCGATACGCATGAAAAACTGGAACAACGCCTGAAACACGACCTCGAATATATCGACCGCTGGTCACTCGGGTTTGATCTCTATATCTTAGCCAAGACGCCCTTGGCTTTGTTGAAAAGCGAGAATGCCTATTAGAGCCGCTATCGACACCTCTTCAAGTTGTAATGGCCCATTGGTAACACTGGTTAACAGTGTTAAGGTGAGTTGTCTGCCGTGGGGTAGAACGAATCAATTGGGAGGCTCTAAATGCAAGATCTTATTATTCAACTGATCCTAGGTGCTATTGGCGGTAACGGTGCTGGTGCAATTCTCAAGAATCAAAGTCTTGGTACAATCGGCAACACCATTGCTGGTGTTGTTGGCGGCGGACTCGGTGGCCAAATTCTTGGCAAGCTCTTGAACAGTGGTGCTGTTGATGCAGCAGGTGCTGCTATGCAAGGTGGTGACATGGTGTCTAACATTGCTGGCGGCGGCATTGGCAGCGCAGTTCTCATGATCATCGTTGGCGTGATCAAGGGCATGATGGACAAGAAAGCCTAATTTATCTTCGGATTGAAATTGAAGGGCACCAGAAATGGTGCCCTTTTTCATTTGCAAAAGCGCTATTTCCTTACGTTGCAAACCAAGTGGTTTTCACCTAATTTTAAACGGGGGCAATTGGGGCGACACTGTGAAAAGCGTATTGCAATATATTCAGCGCCAGGTTGAAGCCAAGGGTCATGCCTTGGCATTTTCTGACGATGAACGCACAGTCTCTTATGCACAATTGCTCGCTCGATCTGCGGCGTTTAGAGATTGCTTCCTTGCCAGCGGGATCAAACCGGGCAACCGTGTTGGGATGGCCCTTTCTGACGATATTGAAATGATGGCTGCAATTATTGGAACTTGGGCCTGCCACGCCACAGCTGTTCCAATTGATTTTCGCAATCGTAAGTCTCAACGCAAGGTAACATTTGAAACGTTCGAACTCGCATTCATACTTGAGGATGATGCAGGCACTGCCTCAGACTATAGAAGTGTTTCGATTGATGACGTGGCAGAAGTTGGGGAGTGGCAAAATGTTTTAGACCTTGGCAGTGCACCAGCTTTTATAGCTCAAACATCTGGCACGTCAGGATTGCCATCTGGTATCGTCCTCAGCCACGAAACCTATTGCCATCGGCTGCAAGTCTATCACATCTGTTATCCATTGACCGCAACATCTAAGGCGATGCTTTGTTACCCCATCAGCTTTGCGGCATCTCGAACCCTCTGTGTTATGACGCTAATGGCAGGCGGACAGAATTGCATCGCACCCTATCTTGCCTCAGGTGAAGAACTGGTTGAGTTCATTCGAACCCAAGAAATCACCGAAGCCTATATAGTGCCCGTGACTTTGCAGGCCTTGGTTGAAGCCGGCACAGCATCTGATTTTAAATCGCTGCGCTATTTGGGCTTCGGCAGTGCTCCAACAGCGGATTCTCTGAAAGCCCGTGCCATGGATTTTTTCAAATGTGATTTGGTGGAAGTCTATTCCGCCACGTCAACCGGAGGCTTAAGCTTTCACACCTCTGAAAGCTTGCGCAACCGCCCTGAAACCGTGGGTAAAATTTTTGATGGCATCGAAGTTGAGATCGCCGATGGCAATGGCAATCCACTTCCGCCTGATCAGGTGGGGCTGGTGCGCACCAGAGACCCGGCCCTGATCAGTGACGTGATCGGCGGTCATCCCGGCGGAGATTTTCTCAGAGATGGCTGGGCTTATCCCGGGGATTTAGGATCGATCGGCGCAGATCGCTATTTGACACTTTCAGGTCGCCGCAGTGAGATGATCGTGCGCGGCGGCGAAAAAATTTATCCTCTTGAAGTGGAGATGGTCTTGCTCTCCCATCCCAATGTTTCTGATGCAGCCGTTGTTGCTATTCCACACTCAAGTTTGGGTGAGCAAGTGGCAGCCTTAGTGTGTTCAGCAAAGCCACAGGCGCTCACTACTCTGCGCAGCCATTGCGTCAACCACTTGCCCGGAAGTAAAGTGCCAGCCATATTTAAGATTGTCGAAAAAATTCCGCGGAATGCCAATGGAAAAATTTTACGTCTGGATGCGGCCAAACTATTTCTTGCCACAAGCAATGAAGCAGAATTGTCATGACCCTTGAAAGCAGTTTAGCCCGAGATCATTTTGAACTTTCGACACCTTATAAACCTCCAGAAAGTGCTGTTCAACAGGCACTTTGTGAAATCTATCGCGGCGCTTTTGGGCTTGATCGACTGGGGATTGATGATGATTATTTTGAATTGGGTGGCGATTCATTAATTGCGGCAGTTATTTGCACCGAAATCGCTGCAAAGCTGCAAAAGAAAATTCAACCAGGAATTTTGTCGCGCAACCGCACTGTCAGAAAGCTTGCTTTAAAAATCAATGTTAAAGCGCCTGAATCCAGCGTGCTGCAGAATATTCAACCGGGAAAATCGGGCGTAACACCCATTTTTATCTTGCCGGGTAATTCGGGCTATTCAATTCTACGCCCAGCATTTCTGGACACTATTGGCGTTGAAACACCTGTCTATGCTTTTCAAATTCCGGGCCTCTCCTCGCCTGGCAAACTCCCACCAACAATCGAGGAGCTTGCTAAAATTTTCGTGCAGGCCATCCTTGATCTGAAGCAGCTCACGACATTTAACATCATGTCATTTTGCGAAACTGCCTTGGTCATGTTGCATATGCTGAGTGAGTTAAAAGAACTCAATCGTGTGCCATCTCGCATCGTCTTTGCTGATCCAGGTTTCGGCCTTGCTCTCCCCTATCTATACGAAAAGCTACGCCATCAAGGAAAATCAGTACCACTCTCTACGGGTGCGTATTTGCGGATGAAATATAAGGTGCTCAAAAAGCTCGGGAAATGGCGGCCTGCCATTGGCAGGGAAGGAAATTTTTTCCAACCTCAAGTTCCGGGAAAATATTTTGGCAGCCTTGCTCATCAAGCCGATATCCGCAATCATTGGGCCGCCAATTTTGAAAGTGCCATGGCCGCCAGCACCGCCTATGCTCTTTTGATAAAAGGGGCTTGTCCGCCACCATGGTTGGCGCCAGCGTATGTAATAACATCAAAATGGTATTGGGACGGTCGTCGCCGCGCTCATGTTGATGCTGCTCGTGTTTTCATTCCAAATGCCAGGTGGCATCGACTCGAAGCTAAAACTCATGATGACTTGATCGTGAAAGACCAGAAACATCTGGCAGTCTTTTTAAATGAGATTTTGTGCGCGGCAAGCTTGCAACCAGTAGGTAAATAGCATCCAAATTAAAGTACGAGACGTAAAGTATTTAATGGCCAAAGCACTTTACATATTTTGCGTCTTAGTATTCGTTGGCGGGTTGCTCTATCATTTCGCGCCCCTGAAAACCTTCAACTTTCTAATCCCGAAAGATGCAGGTTCGCGTTTGCTTGCGGCAAATATTGTTTATGGTCCGGATCCCCAACAACGCTTGGATATTTATGAACCGACCGC
>JANYGE010000284.1 GCA_025362535.1 Hyphomicrobiales bacterium | reverse complement strand
AGCAAACGTAATGTTCTCCATTATGCCAAGTTAACAAATGACGGAACAACAAAGGCTTATTTCCGGTTCACCAGCGCTGATGGTCAAACCGATTACTTTGACGAAAATGGCCGCGGTGCCTCACGCGCCCTTTTGAAAACTCCAATTTCTGGCGCAAGATTAACCTCCGGTTTCGGCATGCGTGTGCATCCACTTTTGGGCTATTCGAAAATGCACGAAGGCGTGGACTTCGGTGCGGCCATGGGCACCCCAATCCACGCGGCTGGTGCAGGCGTTATTGATATTGCGGGCCGTCATGGCGGCTATGGCAACACTATAGTCATCAAGCACAATGAAAAATTCAAATCACTCTATGGTCATATGAGTCGCTTTGCTGAAGGCATTCGCCCCGGTGTGCGTGTGAATCAGGGCCAAGTTATTGGTTATGTTGGTTCCACTGGTCGCTCCACGGGTCCACACCTCCATTATGAAGTTCGCATCAACGACCATCCAACCAACCCAATGACAATTCGCGCATCGGGCGGCAAGCAATTGGCTGGCAAAGACCTGCAAAACTTCCGCGCCAACAAGATCAAAATCTTGGCCATGATGCAAGATGCGCCATCTGCTGCGCAGGTCGCTCAAGCTAATCCTTAAATTGCAATGGTTGTTTGTTTGACTTTCATTTGCATTTCGTTATATTTTTAAAAATACAACGAAGGATCTCTCATGAAAACTCTAAAATCAATTGTCACTGCAACCGCGATCATAGCCAGCATCGGAACAGCCCATGCCGACAGTATCAGTGTCTTCGCCGCCGCCAGCATGAAAACGGCCCTCGACCAAATTGACACTGCGTGGAAAACCAAATCTGGCAAGGATGTCGTCGCAACTTATGGCTCCACGGCCACATTAGCCAAACAGGTTGAGGAAGCCGCGCCCGCTGATATTTTTATTTCTGCCGATCTCAAATGGATGGACGAACTTGCATCAAAGAACCTGATCAAGCCTGATAGCCGTAAAAATCTGACAGGTAACACTTTGGTGCTGGTCGCAAGTGCGAGCGTCAAGCTCGATTCGAAAATTGAAAACCTGGCCCAAACCTTGGGTGATGAAAAAATTGCGCTTGGTGATATTAAATCGGTGCCCGCTGGCAAATATGCCAAGGCTGCACTTGATTCTCTGAACCTCTGGAGCGCTGTAGAATCGCATGTTGTTATGCAAGATAATGTGCGCAGCGCTTTAGCGCTGGTTGCCAAAGGCGAGGCCAAGCTCGGCATTGTTTATGGCAGTGATGCCAAAGCCGAACCAAAAGTTGGCGTGGTTGCAACATTCCCTGAAACATCGCATCCAAAAATTATTTATCCCGCAGCTATTATTGCAGCTTCAACAAATCCAGATGATCAAGCCTATCTCGATTTCCTAACCTCAAAAGATGCACAATTGATTTTTCAAGCCAATGGCTTCACATTGCTCGAATGACTCTAACCCCTGAAGAATGGTCCATCATTCAACTCAGCTTGAGCGTCGCCTTCTTGGCGACGTTTTTGTGTTTGCCCATTGGCATTTCACTTGCGTGGATTTTGGCGCGTAAAAATTTCTGGGGCAAATCAGCGCTCAACAGCATCATCCATCTTCCTCTTATATTGCCACCTGTTGTAACCGGCTATCTGCTGCTGCTCACCTTCGGCAAAAAGGGATTGATCGGAAAACTCCTATGGGAGTATTTGGGCTTTACGATTGCATTTAAGTGGACGGGTGCAGCCCTTGCTGCAGCCATTATGGCTTTGCCCCTGATGGTGCGGGCGATTCGCTTGGCAATTGAAAACATTGATTCACAATTCGAGGAAGCCGCCCGTGATTTAGGCGCAACACCCCTCAAAGTATTTAGCACAATCACTTTGCCCTTGGCTGCGCCAGGCATTGCTGTGGGCACGATCATTACATTCATCAAAGCATTGGGCGAATTTGGCGCCACAATCACCTTTGTGTCGAACATCCCACGCGAAACCCAAACCCTGTCTTTAGCAATTTACAGCTTCTTGCAAACACCAGACGGCGACGGCGCAGCTTGGCACCTCATTATCATCTCAGTTCTCATCACTTTCGTGGCGCTATTAGCCTCTGAACGTTTCGAGCGTTATCTGCATCGGCGCGTCAGGTCTTCAAACTAGCAAATTTGGCTTCAACCAAAGCATCCGCTTCTTTTTGCAATTCGTGATAAAGTGCAATCAGCCGTGTGCCATGCGCGGTGATCTTCGCACCCCCACCACCACTGCCGCCCGCAGCTGTTTCGACAACAGGCACATTGAAAATCTCATTCAACTCCTCAACGAGAAGCCATGCGCGGCGATAAGACATCTCCATACGCCGCGCTGCTGCCGAGATGGAACCAGTCTCGGCCACCATCTCCAGCAACTGCACCTTGCCCGCTCCTAAGCGCAAGCCATTGCCAAAATCCGCTTTGATGACAGCTTTCAATGCAACGTCTTCACAGCAGGTGGTTTGGCATCGACTCCCACCACCACACCATTAAATGTAAGTTTCGCGTCTTTCACACCAACCTCCACTTGATCACCATCCTTCACCCGCCCTGCCAGAATTTCTTCAGCCAGTGAATCTTGAATGGATTTCTGGATGACACGCTTCAAAGGTCGTGCGCCATAGGCAGGGTCATAGCCTTTCTCCGCGAGAAGTTCACGCGCTGCATCGGTGAGTGTCACATCAATTTTGCGTTCCGCCAATAGCTTGCGCAAACGCAGCATTTGAATATCCACAATCGCACCCATCTGTGCCCGCTTTAACCGGTGGAACAAAATAATCTCATCCAAGCGATTGAGGAATTCAGGCCGGAAGGCGCTCTTCACTACCCCCATCACCTGATCACGCACCTCGTCAACATCCTGGTTCTCACCAAGTGCCACAAGATATTCGGAACCCAGATTGGATGTGAGAATGATCAAAGTGTTTTTAAAATCCACAACGCGGCCTTGGCCATCAGTCAGGCGACCATCATCGAGAACCTGCAACAGCACATTGAACACATCTGGGTGTGCCTTTTCTATTTCATCGAACAGCACCACTTGATAGGGTCTGCGCCGCACCGCTTCAGTGAGCGCACCACCCTCATCATAGCCCACATAGCCGGGAGGGGCACCGATAAGACGCGAGACGGAATGCTTCTCCATGTATTCCGACATATCAATGCGCACCATCGCATGCTCATCATCGAACAAATAGGATGCGAGAGCTTTGGTCAACTCGGTTTT
>JANYGE010000276.1 GCA_025362535.1 Hyphomicrobiales bacterium | reverse complement strand
GTTTTCACCTTGCTCTTCACACCCCACGGAATGTTCAAAAGCCAATCCAGATAATTGCGCACCACTGTGGCTTCCGCCGACATGGGGCTCATCTGGCGCAGCTTCTTCACTTCTGCTTCAGCGCGTTCGCGGGCTTCTTTGGAGAATTTTGTGTCAGCTATGCGTTTTTCGAGTTCGCCGATTTCATCTTTCTCGCCCTCGCCATCGCCCAATTCTTTTTGAATGGCCTTCATTTGCTCATTCAAATAATATTCGCGTTGGGTTTTTTCCATCTGGCGCTTGACGCGACCACGGATGCGCTTTTCAACCTGCAGAACTGAAATTTCGCCTTCCATGAAAGCAAAGGCTTTCTCAAAGCGTTCTTCAATTGAAAGCGTTTCAAGCAAGATCTGCTTATCAGCAATCTTCACGGCCAAATGTGCCGAAATCGTATCAGCCAGTTTGGCGTGATCAGTGATCTGGCCGATGGTGGCCAAAACTTCTTGCGGAACTTTCTTATTAAGCTTCACATAGGATTCAAATTGCGTCACAGCGGTGCGCGCCATCGCATCGGCATCTGCATCGGCCTTGGTGATGTTGGGCAGCAACGAAATTTCGGCTTCGAAGAAATCAGTGCGATCGGTGAAGCGTTCCACGCGGGCCCGTTCAGCGCCTTCGACCAAAACTTTAACCGTGCCATCCGGCAATTTCAAAAGTTGCAGCACCTGAGCCAGCGTGCCCACTTCATAAATTGTATCAACAGCCGGATCATCATCACCGGGGTTCTTTTGTGCAACAAGCATAATGCGCTTATCTTCACGCATCACTTCTTCCAGCGCCTTGATGGATTTTTCACGGCCCACAAACAAAGGCACGATCATGTGCGGGAACACCACGATATCGCGCAAAGGCAAGACCGGAAGTGTTTCGGTTACAGCGGAAGACTCAATATTTTTTTTTGCCATTCTGGTTCCTTTTGGCCCGCGCCCTTCATGGAAGCAACGCGGCCCTCATATTTTGATGACAGGGATGTGGCGTTTCAATGACGCCGTTTCAACCCCTCTTATGCTGATGCTGGCACCATTTTGCTATTCGCTTGCTTGTCGCGATCAGCATAAATCAACAATGGCTTTGCATCACCTTCAACGACTTCTTTTGAAATCACCACTTCTTCTACGCCGTCCATGCCGGGCAGATCATACATGGTATCAAGCAAAATGGTTTCCATGATAGAGCGCAAACCACGCGCACCAGTTTTGCGGTCAATGGCTTTGCGAGCGATGGATTTCAACGCTTCATCGGGCAATGTGAGCTTCACACCTTCCATTTCGAACAGGCGTTGATATTGCTTCACGATGGCGTTCTTGGGTTCGTTGAGAATTTGCACGAGAGCAATTTCATCAAGGTCTTCCAGCGTTGCCACAACAGGCAAACGTCCCACAAATTCGGGGATCAAACCAAAGCGCAGCAAATCTTCTGGTTCAAGCTCACGCAGAACTTGGCCCGTGCGGCGATCATCAGGCCCGCGCACCGTGGCGGCAAAGCCAATGCCTGTGCCTTTTGAACGCTGTGAAATAATCCGCTCCAGCCCTGCAAAGGCGCCACCGCAGATGAAGAGAATGTTCGAGGTATCCACCTGCAGGAATTCCTGCTGTGGGTGCTTGCGGCCCCCTTGCGGTGGAACCGAAGCCACAGTGCCTTCCATAATTTTCAGAAGCGCTTGCTGCACGCCTTCACCCGATACGTCACGGGTGATCGATGGATTATCAGACTTGCGGCTGATCTTGTCGATTTCGTCGATATAGACAATGCCGCGTTGGGCACGTTCCACATTGTAATCGGCTGACTGCAGCAATTTCAGAATGATGTTTTCAACGTCTTCACCCACGTAACCCGCTTCAGTGAGCGTGGTGGCATCGGCCATGGTGAAGGGCACATCGAGAATACGCGCCAGGGTTTGTGCCAGCAAGGTTTTGCCGGAACCAGTTGGGCCAACGAGAAGAATATTGGATTTTGCCAATTCAACATCGCCATTCTTGCTGCCATGGTTCAAACGCTTGTAATGATTGTGCACGGCAACTGAAAGCACGCGCTTGGCGTGGTCTTGGCCGATCACATAATCATCCAGCACTTTGCGGATTTCATGCGGTGTTGGCACACCATCTTTGGATTTTGTCAGCGATGACTTATTTTCTTCACGAATAATATCCATGCAGAGTTCAACGCATTCATCGCAAATGAACACGGTTGGCCCTGCGATTAACTTGCGCACTTCATGTTGGCTCTTGCCACAGAAGGAGCAATACAGCGTGTTCTTGCTGTCGGTTGGTGCGTTCTTGCTCATGGCCTCTCCTATCCTATACGGACTCAAAATCTACTAGACTGGGCAGAGCTTAGCCTGATCCAGCGACTCAAATCCAGCTTGCTCCTGATTAAGTTAATCATTCCTTGCCGAAAAACCGGTTTTAAGCATAAGTAATTTCGCAGGTTTTGACGTTAACTATTTGGAATCACTCAGTTCTGGGCGTTTATCAAGAACTTTGTCGATGAGGCCAAATGCAACGGCTTCTTCGGCTGTCAAGAAATTGTCACGTTCCAGCGCATTTTCTACTTCTTCAATGGTGCGACCGCTGTGTTTGACATAAATTTCGTTGAGGCGGCGCTTCAAAGCTTCCACATTCTTGGCGTGGATCAGGATATCCGTCACCTGACCAGAATAACCACCCGATGGCTGATGCACCATAACCGATGAATGCGGCAAGGCAAAGCGTTGGCCTTTGGCTCCTGCTGTGAGCAGCAATGAGCCCATAGAGGCCGCTTGGCCCATCACCATCGTTGAAATCTGTGGGCGGATGAACTGCATGGTGTCGTAAATCGAAAGGCCAGACGAAACCACGCCACCTGGTGAGTTGATATACATGGCGATTTCTTTCTTGGGGTTTTCGGCCTCCAAGAACAAAAGCTGCATGCAAACCGAGGCTGCCACCTGATCATCAATCGGCCCGGTAATGAAAATGATGCGTTCACGCAGCAGACGCGATGGCAAATCATAAACGCGCTCGCCACGCGATTCTTGTTGAATAACGGAAGGCCAGAAAGCGGCTTCGGCGGCGTAGTTGAATGGATCGCGCATAGTTACCTCGGTTCGAATGAATCACTGCAAATCAGATAACATAGATAGGGAGTGAAATGGTTAAGTGGAAGGGGGTGCGGGAAATTGCAGTTCGGCTATAGTAAATCCAATTGAAGCACCATGGTGGGGAGAATGAGCATGAAATTGAGCGAGCCTGAGCATATAGCCCCGCAAGATGCCCCGGCTCGAAAGGCGATTTCTCCTGTCATCTGCTATCCAATCGAAACATTGCAGAAGCCCGACCTTAAAGCCTACCGCGCCGCACGCGAGGGTTGGACCAAAATTGATGAGGTGGTGGTTCCGCCACGCGAAGGCCAGACGTTTTCTGTTCAGGCTGGTCATTTTTTTCGAATTATCTCAATTGAAGGCCCGCAAGTTGGTGATCTCAATCTGTGGAACGCTGACAACAACAATGAACGATTCTTTTCCGGAAAAACCAGAGCGTTGCACGGCACCCACCTTTCAGTGGGCGACCGCATGTGGTCAAATTTGCCTTTCATGCGTCCGATGGCGACCATCACTGAGGACACTCTTGATTGGTATGGTTTCGATAAGTTTGGTGGGTCGGTGCATGATGTGATCGGCACCCGCTGTGATCCCTACACCCATCATCTTTTATCGGGCGACAATTATCATCACTGTTGTCATTCCAATCTCACCAACGCATTGGCACATGCAACCAAGCGTAGCTTTAAGGACTGTGAACCCTTTGTGCATGACGTTTTGAATGTCTTCATGTGCACGGGCTTCACGCGCGACACCGGCCAATATTTTATGAAGAAAACGCCGGTTCAACCCGGAGACTTCTTAGAATTCTTTGCCGAGATCAACTTGTTGGGTGCCCTCTCCGCCTGCCCCGGCGGAGATTGCGGGGCAGAACATTCAAGCGATACAGCTGCTTGCTATCCGCTGAAGGTAGAAATTTACAAGCCGCGACAGGCGCCAAAAGGTTGGGCTTCGCCGGATGTAAATGGCTACACCAACTCAGGCAATTGAAAATAAAAAGGGCAACCGAAGTTGCCCTATTCAATTCTAACGCTCGGATAAATTAAGCCGCCACACCATCTTCTTCATCTTCAACCAGCGCTTTCAATTCTTCGCGGGTGACTGATTTATCTGTCACTTTGGCGCGGCCGACGATCACGTCCACAACTTTTTGTTCAAAAATCGGGCCGCGCAGTTCCATCAGAGCGTTGCCATTTTTGCGGTAATGATCGAAGACTTGCTTTTCTTGGCCTGGGAATTGGCGGGCGCGGCCGATGAGGGCGGCTTGCAATTCTTGATCGGTGACTTGCACGCCTTCTTTTTCACCGATGGTGCCGAGCACGAGGCCCAGACGCACGCGGCGTTCTGAAATCGCGCGGTATTCTTTGCGGGCATCTTCTTCAGTGGTGCCTTCATCCGCGAAGGATTTACCAGCCTTTTGCATTTCACCATTCAAGGCGGCCCAGATGTTATTGAATTCGGCTTCAACCAAACGCTCTGGCAATTCAAAGGCATACTGCTTGTCCATGGCATCAAGCACATCGCGCTTTAACTTCATGTTGGTCATCTGCGCGAATTCGCGTTCCAGACCAGCTTTCACCATGTCCTTGAGCTTGCCCAAATCTTCAAAGCCCAAACGCTTGGCGAAATCTTCGTCGATCTTGCCTTCGCCTGGGGCTTCAATGCCGTTGACATGCACAGCAAATTCAGCGGCTTTGCCTGCGAGTTCTTTAGAACCGTAGTTTTCGGGAAAAGTGACTTTCACAGTCAGATCATCGCCAACCTTGGCGCCGATCAGTTGATCCTCAAAGCCTGGGATAAATTGGTTGGAACCAATTTCGAGGGGAATATCATCGCCCTTGCCGCCAGTAAATTCCACGCCATCAATCGAGCCTACAAAGTTGATATTCACTTTGTCTCCAGTTTCGGCTTTAGCGCCGTCTTTCTTGGCTTCGAAGGCTTTATATTGATCAGCCAGACGCTTCAATGCCTCGTCCATCTGTGCATCAGATGCCGCAACAATATGCTTGTGCAATTCGATGCCGGAGAAATCCTGCACTTCAAATTCAGGGATCACTTCCACAGCGAGAGAGAAGGCAAGATCAGCCTTGCCATCCATCACAGCGCTCACTTCTGCTTCATCTTCCGGAAACTTCACTTCTGGCTGATAGGCCGGCTTCAATTTACGATCGGCAAACACAGACTTGGCTTGTGC
Organism: Hyphomicrobiales bacterium; assembly: GCA_025362535.1. Lineage (GTDB taxonomy): Bacteria > Pseudomonadota > Alphaproteobacteria > Rhizobiales > Aestuariivirgaceae > Aestuariivirga. The sequence goes on along the minus strand of JANYGE010000276.1, from coordinate 3,222 downwards.
ATCAACCGTGGTTTGAATCACTTCGGCCATCATGGATTTGCCGTACATGTTCTTCAAATGAGCGACTGGAACTTTGCCGGGGCGGAAGCCTTTAATCTGGGCCTTGCCTGCCATGTCTTTCAACTTGGCGTCCATTTCCTTGGAAAGTTCAGCGGCGTTGACCACCACTTTAAACTCGCGCTTCAGGCCGGAATTCAATGTCTCTGTAACTTGCATAATGTCTTGTCTCTGCTTTCAGTTGGGGCCAATCCGGGAAAGTTCGGCGCATTCGAACATGGTGCGGGCGGAGGGACTTGAACCCCCACGAGTTTCCTCACAAGAACCTAAATCTTGCGTGTCTGCCAATTTCACCACGTCCGCGTTGCACTTAGGCTTTTGGCCCCGGGGCATTTCAGTGGCGGTGCTTTAGCAGAGGGTTTTCGGATTGGAAAGGGAAGATTTAGAGGGCTGTTCAGGGCAAAATCTTATCGCCATTTATCTGTTAGGATGGCTAACCACCATTTGCTGGACATTCGCATCCATCCAACGATATATCCGTTGTGGGGCCTTCAGGAGACTACGCATGTTTCGTACATATGCCACCGGCAAATCCGTATGTTTGGTATTTTCAGTTTTTACATTTCTAAATTTAACGCCAGCAACTTGCAGTTGGGCAACCAATCCAGGGATCATCTTGGTTGATGATTCGAAGACCACGCCACCCATCCCGCTTCCACCTGACGCCGAAAATATGAATTACGATGCGGAGTCTGGTTCACTTCAATTTGACTCTGCAACAGGCCCAAAGGAACTGGCACAGTTTTTTCGCGATGCGATGAAAAAGCTGGGCTGGACGGCCGAGCCCTCCGTCATTGACCAAGAAAATATGGTTGATGTGATGTTTTCCAAGGGGGAGGATCAGCTGAATTTCACCATGATGAAAATGGGTGATCACACGCAATTCTCTGCCGAAGGCGAGGCTCTGGCCAGCAAGGCCGCTGCGGATTCAAGTGCGGCCTCTGACTCAAGCGCCCAAGTTGAAAATGGCAACACGCTGCTCACCTTCACAGATAAGGATGGACTTCCAGTTCCCAATGAAGGTGTTTCAAGTGGCTCCGAGTCCACTATTTTCCGGCACAGCATTTCTGCAACTGTGGCTGCCAAAGTTGCTGTCGTGGTCGACATGTACCGCAAAGAACTCTCAGACAAGGGCTGGAAGGAAGTTGAGGATAAAACCAAGATCAGCGATGATGCGGCAACTGTAATCTTTGACACCCCAAATGGTCCAGCAACTTTGACCGTTAAACGCGATGGCAGTGACACAAGTTTGCAACTCGGCATCAGCGACAAGTTGGCCGCTTCAAAGTCACCGCTTTTTCCAAAACCGGGCCAAGTCAAAGTTGCCCTTGGCAATATAACCGAAAAGACCGTGACAGTTAAGATTGGCGGCAAAGCCATAAAGGTTAAGGCATTGGCAGGCAGCAAAGCGCCTGATGGGCCGATGATTGACATTGCACCGGGCACGTTCAAGGCTGAGATGCAGGGCGTTCAAACCGAGACGATCGAGGCTGGCCCTGATCAAATTTGGATGATTATGGTCGGCCCAGGCGGCCTGCTCCCGATCCAAGCTTATTAAGCCGGACCAGGGTACTTCAGTAATTTCGGCGACGTAAATGTCGCCGAAATTAGCGCTGACCCCAGGTTGAAAATGCAATCCCAAGGGCAACAACGCCTGCCCCCAGCCAGACCAATATGGGATAGGTTTCACCCAATATGGTGACGCCAATGACCAGCCCCACTGCTGCGGCGACATAGCCGATCTGGCTTAAATAGGTAGGGCCACTCATTTGCTGCAAGCGGAAGAACATCATGAAATTGATGGTGGAGACTGCCAATTGCGCTGCGATGAGGCCGGGGATTTGCAGCAAAGGTGAGAAATTTAGCGTGCCGTTGAGCAGAATTTCGAAGAGCAACAGAAAGGGTACCGCTGCAAGATTTGTGAGACTGGCGAGTTTTCGCGGTGACGCTCCCTCTGGCCAAGCTTTGGTGCGGTAGACATTTCCGAGGCCGAGAAACACGGGAATGAACAGGGCAGCGATGATCCACAATTTGCTGTCTGTCTCAAAATTACTGTTGCGACCCATGATGATGAGCAAAGCCCCAGCGAGGCCCAATGCAATGCCGATCAGGCCAAATCGATTTGGCGGTCGCACCTGAAAGATGATCGAGAATAAAGCCGTGACAACCGGTGAAAGGGCATACATGACGGCGCTCAGGCCGCTGCCAATTTTGGAGATGACCAAGAAGGTTAGAAAATTCGGCATGACATAAGATATGAACCCCGAAGTGAGGGCGAATTTCAGAACGGCTTTGGGCTTTGCTGCATTGCGTTCAAACAAAGCCGTAATCAGCCACATGGCCAAGCCTGCCCCCAAAGAAATCAGCGCTGCCCACAAGGCCGGATGCACTCCTGCCGCAATTGCCAGTTTTCCCAGTGGAAAATTGAGACCCAGCATCACGCCAGTTCCGATGAGCAATAGGAACGGGCGATTATTTATGTTCACCGCCCCTCGCCCATCAATGCTTCACATCGATCTTCTTGCCTTTGGGTTGGCCGATGTCTTTCAGCAAAGCGCCGAACCATTTGGCCTTGGTATCAAATTCCTTGCCGCCCTTGATGCGGGGAAATTCAATGGCGCGGAGTTGGCCTTTCTTGCCTTCGTCATGGCCAATCACACCGGAAACACCTTTAAGGGCATTCTTCACGGCTTCTTTCACCATCAGCTTCACCAAAGCCAAATCTTCTTTGTTGGCTTTGGACGAGCGAGCAAAATAACCTGATTTTTGCACCAAGGTCTTTTCAGCGCCTACCATGTCAGCAAAACGTTTGGCGAACCAGGCACCTGGATTGATCAAGTCAATCTTCACATGGCCAAAGGCATCGCGCGCTGCTTCTTCGCCCCGCGCTGCCATTTCGGCAACGATGTCATTGATGCCGGCACCTTCGCTCAGGAAAATTGTAACGCAATCATTTTTATCCATGGCTTTTTTCAAACGCTTTGCCTCGGATTCGAGATCGATTGCCAGCTCTGGCACATAAACCGCATCAATATCCTTGTGGTCCAGAGCGAGATTGAAATCGGGTACGAATTTTTGCTTCTTGAGACGCTTGCGATAAACATCAGCTGTAGCCGCTGTCAGCCAACCACAATTGCGGCCCATCACTTCATGGATGAGCAACAT
>JANYGE010000269.1 GCA_025362535.1 Hyphomicrobiales bacterium | reverse complement strand
AACGCGCTTAAAATCAACTCCACATTGGCTCTCATTGGTGCCATTGTTTCGGAGTATTTTGGAACCTTGGTGGTGGGCATGGGGTTTCGCATTCAAACAGGATCAGGCAGTCAATCGCTTGATTTAGTCTGGGCTGAAATTGTGGTGGCTGCCATCACAGGGTCAGCGTTTTACGGGTTGCTCACGCTCCTCGAGCGGAAAGCAACTTTTTGGCATCCGTCTTACCGAAGGTAACGCGGGGATTTTAACAGGAGGACTAAAATGAAGAAAACTCTACTCGCCGCAGCAGCGGCAAGTGCACTGCTCATGGCTTCAACCGGAGCCTTCGCAGAATCTGTGAAGCTGCAACTCAAATGGGTGACGCAAGCCCAGTTCGCTGGTTATTATGTGGCCCAAGCCAAGGGCTATTATAAGGATGCTGGCCTTGATGTGACCATCATGCCCGGCGGCCCAGACATTAACCCAGAGCAAGTTCTGGCTGGTGGTGGTGCTGATGTTGTGGTGGATTGGATGCCATCTGCATTGGCTACGCGCGAAAAAGGTTCGCCAGTTGTGAATATTGCCCAGCCTTTCAAGCGTTCTGGCATGATGCTCACCTGCCGCAAAGATTCTGGTGTTGCAACGCCAGCTGATTTCAAAGGTAAAACTTTGGGCGTGTGGTTCTATGGCAATGAATATCCATTCCTGTCATGGATGAGCCAGCTTGGCTTGAAAACTGATGGCGGTGCTGATGGTGTGACGGTGTTGAAGCAAGGCTTCAACGTGGATCCATTGCTGCAAAAGCAAGCGGCTTGCATTTCAACCATGACATACAATGAATATTATCAGTTGATTGAAGCTGGCATGAAAGCTGAAGACCTGAACGTATTCAAATATGAAGACAATGGCGTGGCCACTTTGGAAGATGGGCTCTATGTGCTCGAAGGCAAATTGGCTGATCCGGCATTTGTTACAACCATGGCGAAGTTTGTGAAAGCTTCGATGAAAGGTTGGGATGATGCACGGGCCAACCCTGCTGATGCGGTGAAAGCCGTACTTGATAATGATGCGTCTGGCGCACAAACCGAAGCGCATCAAACAACCATGATTGGTGAAATCAACAAGCTCACAGAAGGTTCAGATGGCACACTTGATGTGGCCGCAGCCCAACGCACTGTTGATACATTGATGAAGGGCGGTTCTGATCCCGTGATCACCAAGGCTCCCGTTGGAGCTTGGTCTGATGTGGTGACCAAGGCCGCTGCTGCGATGTAACTTACAACATTGACCCTCTCCCCGCTGGGGGGAGGGTATTTATTTAAGGAGAAGCCCATGTCCACCACACTCATCAAAAACGGAATTGTTGTGAATGCTGATTTCTCAGAAAAGGCCGATGTGCTGATTGAGAATGGCAAAATTACTGGTGTGGGCTTGGGGTTAAAAGGCGATCAAACAATCGACGCTGCTGGCTGCTATGTGATGCCCGGCGGCATTGATCCGCACACGCATATGGATATGCCCTTTATGGGCACCACGACTGCTGACGATTTTGAATCAGGCACCAGCGCAGGCCTTGCAGGCGGCACCACCATGACAGTGGATTTCTGTCTGCCAGCGCCGGGTGAATCATTATTGGCGGCCTATCAAACCTGGCGGCACAAGGGCGAGCTTGCCGCCGCTGATTACGGCCTGCACATGGCCATCACCAAATGGAGCCCGCAAATCCACGACGAGATGGAAACCGTGGTGAAGACTTACGGCATCAACACCTTCAAGCATTTCATGGCCTATAAGGGTGCTTTGATGGTGAATGATGATGAGATGTATAATTCATTCCGCCGCTGTGCCGAGCTTGGCGCGCTGCCGCTGGTGCATGCCGAGAATGGCGATGTGGTGGCCCGCATGCAGGCTGATCTTTTGGCGCGTGGCGTGACAGGCCCCGAAGGCCACTCCTATTCGCGCCCGCCCGAAGTTGAAGGCGAAGCCGCCAATAGAGCGATTATGATTGCCGACATGGCGGGCTGCCCACTTTACATTGTGCATGTGTCTTGCGAGGAAACCCATGAGGCCATCAGGCGAGCCAAGCAGGCGGGCAAGCGCGTTTATGGCGAGCCGCTTATTCAGTTCCTCGTGCTGGATGATTCTGAATATGAAAACAAAGATTGGGATTATGCCGCAGGCCGCGTGATGAGCCCGCCGTTTCGCAACAAGAAACATCAGGATTCATTGTGGGCTGGATTGCAATCGGGAACTTTGAGCGTTGTGGCCACCGACCATGCAACATTCACCATGAAGCAAAAGCGCATGGGGGCCAAAAACTTTACGCAGATTCCCAATGGCACTGGCGGCTTGCAAGACAGATTGCCGGTGTTGTGGACGGCAGGTGTGAACACAGGGCGTTTGACCAAGGAAGAATTTGTGGCCGCCACGAGCGCTAACATTGCGAAGATTTTGAACATCTATCCGCGCAAGGGCTGTGTACGAGTGGGTGCTGATGCTGACGTGGTGGTGTGGGACCCAAAGGCCACCAAGAAGATCAGCGTGAAAAC
>JANYGE010000220.1 GCA_025362535.1 Hyphomicrobiales bacterium | reverse complement strand
CGCGGCCTGCCTGACTACCAGTGCGCTTTTCATCGGCAATGATTTGAATGACCACTGCTGTGGATGAGAGTGAAAGTGCCAAGCCTAAAATCAGGGCTTCACGATCAACAAAGCCCAGCCAGCGCATGAGTGTGGTTAGGGCAAATGTCGAGATCAACACTTGCAATCCTCCAAGGCCAAAAACCAGGCGCTTCATGGTGAGAAGGCGTTGTAGGGAGAGTTCCAAACCAATCAGGAACATGAGAAACACCACGCCAAATTCGGCGAAGGCGGCAAGATCATCAGGGTGCGATAATTTCAGATTTTCGAGAAAGGGTAATTGTGTAGCTAAGCGCCCCAAAATTCCGGGGCTGAGCACGACGCCAACAATCAGAAATCCCAGAATTGTGTTGATGCCCAGCCTGCGCAAAAGTGGCACCGCAAAGCCAGCCGCCCCGAGCACAATTAGTACATCCTTGTAGTTGGTTACTGATTCAACTGCCATGGTTTTCAAACTAACTGTATTCTGTGCTAGAGCAAAGCGCAGAATCTATTGAGGTGTGGAATGGCAGATATGAAAATTCGCGGCCGTGAGCTTGGCTTGGCTTTTGCTGGCACCCCCGGACGCTTCAATGCGATTACTGATGTGATGGGTGTTGAGGTCGGCACGGTCACATTGATCAAAGGTGATGATATTCGCACAGGTGTTACCGCGATTTTGCCGCGTGGTCGCGCCAAGGCGCATATCCCATGTGCTGCTGGTTCCTTTTCTTTTAACGGCAACGGCGAGATGATGGGGCTTGCCTGGATTGAAGAAGCGGGTGAATTGCAAACGCCGATTACTATTACGAATACAGCATCTTGCGGCGTGACGCGCGATGCCACTTTGCAATGGTTGGTAAAAAACAAAATCGGTACGGGTCAAGATTGGGGCCTGCCAGTTTCTGCTGAAACTTACGATGGTGATTTAAATGACATTAATGGATTTCATGTGACAGCGGCCCATGCCATGCAAGCGCTCGATAACGCCAAAACTGGTGCCCTTGAGCTTGGCAGTGTGGGCGGCGGTACTGGCATGATCACCTATGATTTCAAAGCGGGCAATGGCTCGGCTTCACGGCTGGTTGAAATTGATGGTGAGAAATTTTCGTTGGGCATTTTTGTGCAATCCAATTTTGGCCATCGCCAGGATTTTACCGTGATGGGTGTTCCAGTGGGCAAGCATATTTTGCACGATCAACTGCGCGGTAAGGAGCAAGGCTCAATTATCGCCATTATCGCCACGGATGCTCCATTGCAGCCACATCAATTAAAGCGTCTGGCGCGACGGGTACCTCTGGGCTTGGCGCGCACTGGAACTATTGGGTCTAACAGTTCGGGTGATATTTTTTTGGCGTTTTCGACGGCCAACGAACACTCATTTGCGCGCGGTGGAATACGCAATGCGGATTATCTGGCAAATAGCGCGATTGATGGATTGTTCCGTGCTGTTGTCGAGGCGACCGAAGAAGCAGTTTTGGATTCGATGATCTGCAATGACACTATGGTGGGTCGCAATGGCAACATATCGATTGCATTGCCACTTGATCAGATGATGGATGTCCTGCGGAAGTATCAGCGGGTTTCCGAATAGCGTTTCAGGATGGGGCAATCTGTTAATTGTAAACAACTCTTCGCTTTGTGCCACTGCGCATGACACGCATGCCAATCCCAAATACCTCGCTCAGCGTATCACTCTTCAGTGCATTCGCCATTGTATCATTGGCGACTATGCAGCCCTCGTGAATAATTATGATCCGATCGGCAAAAGCTGCGGCAAGGTTGAGATCATGCAGAATGACGAAAGCTCCGAGATGCGGGGAAAGCAAATTACGCACTGTTGTAAGAACATTGATTTGATGTTTAATGTCTAAACTGGAAACAGGTTCATCAAGGAAAAGAAGTTTTGGCTTATTTACTTCGCCGCATTTGAGTTGACACACCACGCGCGCCAGATGAACGCGTTGTTGCTCGCCACCAGATAATTCCTGAAACAGGCGGTGCTCAAAGCCATTAAGATCGAACATATTGAGGATGTCTTGAATGACTGCGAGTTTGTCTTCAGCATAGATAGCCTCGGGAAGCGCCAGTGAAATGACTTCGTGGACCGTGAAGGGAAACACCAAATTGGTGGATTGGGAAAGTACGGCACGACGATTGGCAAGATCTCTGACACTCCATTCTTGCAAGCTGTGCCCGTCAAACCAAACTTTCCCGCTCGTCGGTTTGAGATCACCTGTGAGCAGTTTTAACAATGTGCTTTTGCCTGCTCCGTTTGGTCCAATGACGACTGTGAGTTCACCGGTGCGCAGTTCAAGGTTTATGTCCGAAATAACACTTCGTTTACGGCGTGAGAAACTCACATCAAAGGCGTAAAACATTTTAACTCTCGAGTTTTCGAATGTTGGTGAGTAGCATCCACAAGAAAATCGGCCCACCGATACAGGCCGTGACAATGCCAATTGGAAGTTCGGCTGGGGCAACAATCGTGCGTGCAATCATATCTGCGACAAGCAGGAGAATAGCACCCAGCAACGCTGCGGCTGGAACTAAAAATCGATGACGCGGACTCATCACCAAGCGCAAGAGATGCGGCACCACGAGCCCGATAAATCCAATAGCTCCGCTTACGGCAACAGCAGCGCCCGTGAGCAGGGCGGTGGCGACGATGGCAACGCGCTTTAAAACTTGAACATTCACTCCCATATGTCCGGCTTCGGCTTCGCCAAGTGCCAAGCGATCAAGGCCCCGCGCTAAAATGGGCCATAGCCCCAGTGCAATAAGTATGAAGAGAGCGACACTTGCGGTCTTTGCCCAAGTGGCTCCGGCGAGGCTGCCGAGACTCCAGAATGTGAATTCGCGCAGCTGTTGCTCCGTACTCATGAAAATCAAAACGCCTGTAACAGCCATGGCGATGGCACTTATGGCGATGCCAGCAAGCAACATGGTTGCAGTGTAGGTGCGGCCGTTTCGTGTGGCGATTGTGTAGAGGAGTATTGTGCTGAGCAATCCGCCAATAAATGCAGCCAGAGGTAAAAACTGCGTGGCATTGGCTCCAAATAGGTTTTGTCCTAGAACTATCGTGCACACGGCAGCAAGAACAGATCCCGATGAAACCCCAACGAGTCCGGGGTCTGCCAGAGGATTGCGAAACAGGCCTTGTAGAATTGCGCCACTTGCCGCCAAGGCAGCCCCCACCAATATGGCCAGCAATGTGCGAGGAAGGCGTACCGACCAGACGATAACCGTATCGCGAGCCGAAGCATGGTCGCTTCTAAACAGGATGCCGGGGAGTGATGCAACATCAATGTTAACCGCACCCGTTGCAATGGATATGATCGCAAAGAAGATCAAGGTTAGGGCGAGCGCTGGAATAAGTATTCTATGCTGTTCTCTTTGCTGCCCTGTCAATTTTCGCCAGGGTGATGCAAGTAGCGTCACAGTGCCAAGTCCGGATGAAGTTTGCGCGCAAGTTCAGTCGCAGCATTAGCCGTATAAGGGCCAAAGCCTAAGAGGTAGGAGCCATCCATAGTGATGAGCCTGCCTGTTTTCGCGGCGGGAGAGCCAACGAGTGCCGTTTGAGAAAGTATATTTTCTACAGTATGGGATTGCATCATCAAGACGGCATCAGGCGGAGAAGCGAGAATGGCTTCTGCGCTCATTTGCTTATAGCCCTTGAAAGAGGTGGCGATGTTTTCACCGCCAGCAAGTGTGATGATTGTATCAGCCGCAGTTTCACTGCCGCCGGCCACAATACGATTGTCGGCAAGGCTTAAAACGAAGAGAACTTTTGGTCTTTGCTTTAACGTGGAAATTTTTGCAGCGAGCTTGACGAAAGCGGCATCAATATCCGTATTTAATTTCTTTGCCTCAGCCGTTTTGTCGAGCAGAGCTCCAAGCATCGTAACTTTAGTTTGGATACCTTCAAGTGTAGGCACATGTGGAATAAGTGCAAAAGGAACGCCAGAGGCGCGAAGGGCCTCAAGAACTTCTGGGGGGCCAGAGTCATTGGATACGCAGATCAGGTCTGGATTTTGCGAGAGTACGCCCTCTGTGGAAAGCGCACGCATGTAACCAATATTGGTTAAGCCCGTTGCGCCAGTAACTGTAACACTGGTGAGATCAATGGCAACCACATTGTCTTTTTCACCTAAAGCGAAAACAATTTCTGTAATGGCGCTGCCAATTGTTACAATGCGCTTTGGGGCTTTCACCGAAACCGAAATATTACCAGCGTCAATAATGGTGCCAGCATAACTTGGTCTACTGAAGCAGGAAAGCAATCCGAGCGAGCCTGCGAAAACATTGCGGCGTGACAGCCGAAGAACTGTCGCGTTTCGGTGCGTCATCATAATTCCTTCCGTTTATTTGTTGAGAATTAATCCACCAGAGCGCGTGATCCGCAACCGGTACTCGGCCCCTTGGTGTTCAATTTGAATTTCGGTTTGGCCCTTAAACAAGTCATTGCTTGAATAACGGCAACCCTGCGCTAGATTAGGCACAAGAGGTTCATTCTTCGGCATGGAGAGGTCCTTTAATATAACAGCTTTTGCAGGCATGTCTGATTTCCGTAAGCGTCACGGAACATGGCAATCAGCTAGTCCCCTCAGATTCAATGAATCAAACACATGATATTGTTTGATTTAATAGTTGACTAATTAACTCGGTTAATTGTATATGTCAAGCAGCTTCGAAAATCTTTGCAGATTTTGAAGAGTTGCCAGCCACGCGGAATGCAGCATTGCCTTCGGCTCGCCAGCCCAAACCATTCATACAAAACATAAATGAGGGCTGGCACTATGCGTTATCAATCACTTTTAAGAACCTTGCTTGCAGGTTCTGCACTTGTCGCATTTTCGACGACAACGCTGGCAGAAGAAGCAACTAAACTTGATCTCATTACGGTCTTCATTGCAAAGGTGAAGCAATCTTTGAACGATGCGCTTGGTGGTGTGAGCGTGGCAACAAAAGAAGATTTGGATAAAACCACGTCAGGAAAAATCAGCGGCGTACTTGCTCCCATGCCGGGTGTTTCCACGAGTGAGAATTCCGATGATCCCGCTACCGCCATAAATGTACGTGGTCTCCAAGATTTTGGACGCGTCGCTGTCACCATCGATGGGGCACGCCAGAACTTCCAACGCAGCGGCCATAACGCCAATGGCATGTTCTATTTTGAACCTGAAATGATGAAGCAGGTGACGGTAACGCGTGGCCCCGTGGCTAATGTCTATGGGTCTGGTGCCATTGGTGGTGTTGTCTCGTTTGAGACGATTGACGCCCTGTCGTTTTTGAAAGCCGATGAGAAAATCGCAGTTCAGGAAAAGCTGCGCTACTCTACAAATGGTGATGGTGTTTTGACCAGCACAACCGGTGCGGTGCGCTTGGGTGAATATGGTGGCCTGCTTGGTAACTTCATTTATCGCGATATTGGTGACTACAAAGATGGCGGCGATAAAACAATTTTTAATAGCAGCCGCGAAATCGTTGCAGGCCTTGTGAAGGGAACCCTGACCCCTGGCGATGGGCAAGTTTTAAACATAAGCTATTTGGTGAATTCAGATGATTTCGAAAGTGGCACAGCCACGGGCACGCGCTATGATAATGATGTTAAGGCCCAAACCTTAGCTGCCAAGTATGAATGGGATGGCAATGGCAATCCATTGTTCAACCTGACTGCCAGCGCTTATTGGACAGGCACAAATCAAGAGCAAACCCGCCTCACAGGTTCGCCGCCAAATCTAGGAAGTGTTAGAGTATTTGACATCAATACAATCGGCACAGATGTGTTCAACACATCGAAATTTTCGACGGGTTCAATCGGGCATACACTCACTTTGGGTGGCGATATATTCCAAGATAAGGTGGAGGTCACTGATACCATAGGCACGGCTGATCTCTTCACGCCAACGGGTAAACGCGTAGTTGGTGGCGCATTTATTCAGGATAAGTTAGCGCTCACAGCATGGCTTGATCTCGAAGGTGCCCTTCGTTTTGATACCTATAATCTTGAAGGTGGTGGTGTATCGAGCAATGGTCAACGCATTTCTCCGAAAGCAACAGTCGCCCTTAAACCATTTGTCGGAACGGCTTTTTCAGGAGTGACTTTCTATGGCACCTATGCCGAAGGCTATCGTGCGCCAGCTATTACTGAAACGCTGATTACCGGCACCCATCCAGCTCCGGCAAATTTTGCCTTTCTGCCCAATCCTGATCTTGTTCCTGAGGTGGCACATAATATCGAAGGCGGCATTAATGGTAGTTTCAGCAATGTCCTTACCTCTGAAGATAAGTTGAGTTTCCGTGCTGGTATCTACCGGAATGAAGTGTCCGATTATATTGGTGGCGTTTACAACCCATTTGCTTTGCCAGCAGGGAGCTATCAATATCAAAATATTGCCAATGCCCTTCTTTGGGGCGCGGAATTTGAAGCCAACTATGATGCAGGCTGGGTGTTTGCCGGACTTTCCGCAAGTAAGGTTCGTGGGGATGACACCACTGCCGATGCACCATTGGCCAGCATTCCAGCTGATAAGCTGGTTAGCACGCTGGGTTTCCGGTTTCTTGACGAAAAGGCATCGGTGGGTGCGCGTTGGTTTGCTGTCGCAAAGCAAGACCGGGTGCCAGCTGGCTCGGTCGGCAGCGATGCTTATAATCTGGTCAATCTTTTTGCCAGCTATGCACCTAACGATAATTTGAGCTTTGGGATCAGCGCCGATAATATTTTTGATACAGAATATCGCACCTTGCTTGATGCCCAGAACTCTCCCGGACGCAGCATCATGTTTACCGTTACGAGTCGTTTCGGAGGCTAATGCGGTATGGAGTTGGATGAACCTATTCAACTGCTGCAGGGGAGCGAGATAAATTTTATCTCGCTTTTCCTGCAGGCTGGACCAGTTGTAAAAATTGTCATGATCGGGCTCTTGGCAGCGTCAATTATTTGCTGGGCAATTATATTAGAGAAATCGATTTTTCTGTGGTGGCAGGCGCGCGCTGATCAGAAGTTTTTACGACAGTTTCGTGCAGGTTCAAATTATTTGAACATTAAGAGTGCTGCTACTTCACTTCTTAAAAATGCAATAGTCGAATCCGCGAAAGCTTCACCCCATGGCAATTTGCGGGATCAAATTTCCAGTCGCATTGCGCTTGAACTTGCTGAGGTGGCGCGCAAACGCGATGCGGGTCTTTCAATTCTGGCATCGGTTGCATCAACAGCGCCCTTCGTTGGCCTGTTTGGAACCGTTTGGGGCATCATCAATAGCTTTTCTGCAATCGCCGACAGCAAAAATACGAGCCTTGCTATTGTTG
>JANYGE010000185.1 GCA_025362535.1 Hyphomicrobiales bacterium | reverse complement strand
GTGGCACCAAAGCCGAGAGAGCCAGACTGTTTGCACTCGTTCCATTGAGCACCAGAAAAGCCCGAACTTCTTTTTCAAAGATTTTAGATAGCTCTATCTCGACGTGCTTCGAGCCGTCGTCATGATGGTAAGACCGCGCCGTACCATGATTGGCCGCAACAATCGCATCCATAATTTTAGGATGAACGCCATAAACATTGTCAGATCCGAAATTCAAGTGACTCTCCTGCTGTGATTAAGCAGGGCTTAGCAGCTTCACTGGAACTTTAATATACTGCACGCCATTCGAATCTGCAGGCGGCAATTTTCCAGCCCGCATATTCACTTGGATAGACGGCATGAGAAGTGTTGGTGTCGATAAAGTTTTATCGCGCGCGGTGCGCATGGCCACAAATTCTTCCTCGGATATGCCCTTATGCACATGCACATTATGGGCTAACTCTTCTGCCACTGTGCTTTCCCACACAAAAACGTCGCGGCCACCCTTTGGCAAATAATCATGGCACATAAACAACCGGGTTTCTGGCGGCAATGACAGCAACCGGTGGATCGAGCGATAAAGGGCACGCGCATCGCCGCCCGGAAAATCTGCCCGTGCTGTGCCATAATCCGGCATAAACATCGTGTCGCCCACAAACACCGCATCAGCAATTTTAAATGATACGCAGGCAGGCGTATGCCCCGGTGTTGCGATCACCTCAATTTTCAAGCTACCAAGCGGCAGCACGTCACCATCAACCAGCAGCCGATCAAATTCGGAACCTACGCCTGAAACATCCAAGGCATTAAAAATCGGACGGAAAATTTGCTGCACATCACGGATATGTTCGCCAATAACAACCTTAGCTCCGGTTTTTAATTTGAGATAAGGCGCACCCGATAAATGATCCGCATGCACATGGGTTTCCAATATCCATTCAATCTTCAAGCCCGCTGCCATAGCTGTGCTTAAAATTGCATCCGCCGATGTGACCTTGGCTTCGCCTGATTTATGATCATAATTAAGAACAGGGTCGATAACACAAGCCAGCTTTGAGGAAGGATCAGCCACCAGATAACTCACGGTATTCGTGGGCTCGTCGAAGAATGAATGGATGATGGCATTTGGCATGAAAAGGGCTCCACTTATGCGAAGCCCTGTCTAGTCGTTCTTGGATAGCTTTTAAAGCATAAACCCACCCGACGCTTCGATGCGCTGGCCATTCACCCAGCGGAAATCATCAGACAGCATAGCGGCTGCCAATGCACCAATGTCATCAGCCTGTCCCACACGTCCCAAAGCCGTCTGCCCGGAAAGCGTAGCACTGAACTCTGCATTGTCTCTCACAAAGCCACCGCCGAAATCTGTGGCGATGGCACCTGGCGCAATGGTATTGGCGGTGATGCGACGTGGCCCAAGTTCGGTTGCAAGATAGCGCGTGAACACTTCAATGGCCCCTTTCATGATCGCATAGGGCGCAAAGTTCGCGTAGGAAAAGCGTGCTAGTCCTGACGAGAGATTGATGATCTTCCCGCCATCAGCCATGAGCGGCAAAAGTTTTTGCGTCAGGAAATAAGGCGCTTTCACATGGATGTTAACCATGTCGTCGAAAACCGCCTCGCTGGTTTCGGTGATCGGCGTGTTGGCCCCGGTTCCGGCATTGTTGACGAGATGGTCGAAATTATCACGCTTCCATGTAGTAGAAAGCGCCTGTTTCACTTGCGCCATGAATGCGTCAAATCCTGCAACCTTTGAAACATCAAGCTGCAAGGCCACCGCTTTGCGGCCCTTGGCTTCAATCTCTTTCACAACAGCTTCGGCCTCGGCCTTCTTGCTGTGATAGGTGATAATAGAATCCTGCCCCTTGTCGGCAAGATTAAGTGCCATGCTGCGGCCAAGGCCGCGACTGCCGCCCGTAATAATATTGATTTTCATGCTTGTCTCCGTTGTTGGAGAGCACCACATAAGCCTGCAATGGAGATTGTGAAGACGGCACTTCAGATAGCGTTAGGCACCAAAAGGATACTGCGATGGAAGATATTCAAACCCAAAAACCTGATCAAGACTCCACATCGCACTATGAGATCCCGTGTTTTAGTCCCGTAGTGGAATCCCTAACCAAAGCGCTCATTGGCCACATTGCCGACAAATGGACTATGATTGTGCTGGAGGAACTTGCAGCGCATGACTCAATGCGCTTCTCGGCATTGCGGCGCGCCATACCTGAAGTCAGCCAAAAAATGCTGACACAGACCTTGCGCAAGATGGAACGCATTGGTCTGGTCACCAGAACCATCTATCCAGTGATCCCGCCAAATGTTGAATATCGCCGCACTGAGCTGGGCCATTCTCTTGGCCAAGCCGTTTGCGGCCTGTGGACATGGGTTGAAAGTCATGCCGATGACATGGAAAAAGCCCAAAAGAACTTCGACTCAAAGACAGCCGAGTGAATTTGCACAATATTATTTCGTTTTTATAGCAAAAATGATTCTTTCCTTGCGTCAAAAACTCTAAAATGACATAGATATACGTCAGCAGAGTTGACCTATGCAGGAGATCAAACACCATGAACGCACCCGTGAACTTGCCCGAGGGCATGAAACAGGCCCATGGACTTTATGACCCCAGGAATGAACATGATGCTTGCGGCATTGGTCTCTATGCCAATATCCACAACAAGAAAAGCCATGAGATCGTTTCCAAGGGCCTGCAGATCTTACAAAACCTAGAACATCGCGGCGCTGTTGGGGCTGACCCAAAAGCGGGCGATGGCGCTGGCATTCTGATTCAAATTCCACACGAGTATTTTTCTGCTGATGCCAAGCGCTTGGGGTTTGAGCTTCCCGCCGCTGGCCAATATGGCGTGGGCTTTCTCTTCATGCCGCGTGAACCGGTTTACCGTCAAGACATTGAACGCATCTGGTGGGAAACCGCGCGCGAAGAAGGCTTGAAGGTTTTAGGCTGGCGTGATGTGCCTGTCGATTCATCCGTACTGGGCTATTCCGTGAAAGGCACCGAGCCTATTCATCGCCAAGTGTTCATCAGCCGTGGCCCCACAATTCGTGATGAAGCCCAGTTTGAGCGCAAGCTTTTTGTCTGCCGCAAAGTGGTTTCCAACCGCGTGATGGAAGTGCTCGGCGCAAAGGCCCGCACCTATTATCCAGTTTCAGTCTCCTGCCGCACCGTGGTTTACAAAGGCCTCGTGCTCGGTGTGGATGTTGCAAACTATTATGTAGATCTGAAAGATGAGCGTGTGCAATCGGCGTTTGCTTTGGTGCATCAACGCTTCTCCACCAACACTTTCCCAAGCTGGCCGCTATCGCATCCCTATCGCTTTGTTTGCCACAACGGTGAAATCAACACGGTGCGCGGCAACTATAACTGGATGGCCGCACGCCAAGCCAATATGAAATCTGATTTGCTCGGCGAAGATTTGTCGAAGCTTTGGCCTATTTCATATGAAGGCCAATCTGATACGGCGTGTTTTGATAACGCTCTCGAACTTCTCTATATGGGCGGTTACTCCCTGCCCCATGCCATGATGATGCTGATCCCTGAGGCTTGGGCTGGCAATCCTCTGATGGATGATGATCGCCGTGCCTTCTATGAGCATCATGCCGCCATGATGGAACCATGGGATGGCCCTGCCGCCATGGTGTTTACCGATGGCAAAGTGATTGGAGCCACATTGGACCGCAACGGCCTTCGCCCTTCGCGTTATCTCACCACCGATGATGGCCATGTGCTGCTCGCTTCTGAAATGGGCGTGTTGCCGTTTGATGAATCGAAGATCACCCACAAGTGGCGCTTGCAGCCCGGCAAGATGCTGCTGATCGATCTAGACAAGAAGAAGATTATTTCCGACGAAGACTTGAAGAAGGAACTTTCGACGGCGCATCCTTATAAGGAATGGCTAAAGCGCACCCAGGTTGTGTTGCGTGATATGCCCAAGGCGAAAACCGCACGGCCAAAAATCACCGTGCCATTGCTGGATCGTCAGCAGGCTTTTGGGTATAGCCAAGAAGATTTAAAAATCCTGATGTCACCGATGGCCACAACGGGGCAGGAAGCCATTGGCTCGATGGGCAATGACTCGCCCGTGTCGGCGCTGTCAGATAAAACCAAATCGCTCGACACTTACTTCAAGCAAAACTTTGCGCAAGTGACCAACCCACCAATCGATCCGATCCGTGAAGAATTGGTGATGAGCTTGGTGAGCTTTATTGGTCCACGACCAAACTTGCTCGATCTCAAAGGCACATCAAAACACATGCGCCTTGAAGTGGCCCAACCGATTCTCACCAACGAAGAGTTGGAGCGCATCCGCAATATCGGCACCGTGCGCGATAACCCGTTCCGTACCGTCACCATCGACATCACTTATGATGTAGCCAATGGCGCAGAATATATGGAGGCGGCTTTAGACAGTGTCTGTGCACAAGCGGAACGCGCGGTGGGTGATGGCTATAATATTATTGTTCTGTCGGATCGTTCTGTCTCAGCTGAACGTGTGGCCATCCCATCGCTGCTCGCGACCTCAGCAACGCATCACCACTTGATCCGCAAAGGTCTGCGCACCTTGGTGGGTCTCGTCATTGAATCCGGTGAACCGCGCGAAGTGCATCAATTCTGCGCACTCGCAGGTTATGGTGCTGAGGCCATTAACCCCTATCTCGCATTCGAAACTTTAGAAGCGCTGCTGCCAACTTTAGATGAAAAAGTTTCAGCCTACGAAGCAGTGAAGCGTTACATCAAAGCGGTTGATAAGGGTATTCTGAAAGTCATGTCCAAGATGGGCATTTCCACTTATCAATCTTATTGCGGCGCGCAGATTTTTGATGCGATTGGCTTATCGACCGAATTCATCAAAAAATATTTCACGGGCACCGCCACGCAGATTGAAGGCATTGGTCTGGTCGAGGTCGCTGAAGAAGCCTTTAGGCGGCACGAAGATGCCTTCGGTTTAAACCCCGTTCTCTCGACATCTCTTGATGTTGGTGGTGACTATGCTCAGCGCATGCGTGGCGAAGCCCATGTTTGGACAGCTGAAACGGTGTCGTCACTGCAACATGCAGTGCGCGGCAACAGCCTAGACAAGTACAAAGAATATGCCCGCCTCATTAACGAGCAGAACGAAAAGCTGAAAACTTTGCGTGGCCTCTTCCGCATTAAGTCGGCTGAGGAAATGGGTAAGGCCTCCATCAGCATTGATGAGGTAATTGCTGCCAAGGATATTGTGAAGCGTTTCGCCACGGGTGCGATGAGCTATGGCTCAATCAGCCGCGAAGCTCATACAACACTCGCGATTGCCATGAACCGCATTGGTGGCAAATCCAACACGGGTGAAGGCGGCGAAGAAGCTGATCGCTACACCCGTATGCCAAATGGCGACTCGATGCGCTCGGCCATCAAGCAAGTGGCCTCTGGCCGCTTTGGTGTGACGGCGGAATATCTTGTCAACTCAGATATGATGCAAATTAAAATGGCGCAAGGTGCAAAGCCTGGCGAAGGCGGGCAATTGCCCGGCCATAAGGTTGATGCAACCATTGCCAAGGTGCGCCATTCCACACCGGGCGTTGGCCTCATCTCGCCACCACCGCACCACGACATTTATTCGATCGAAGATTTGGCGCAGCTGATTTATGATCTCAAAAACGTAAACCCTGTGGCTCAAGTGTCAGTGAAGCTGGTATCTGAAGTGGGTGTGGGCACGGTGGCTGCAGGCGTATCAAAAGCCCATGCCGATCATGTGACCATATCCGGTTACGAAGGTGGCACTGGTGCATCGCCTCTCACATCAATAAAGCACGCAGGCTCGCCATGGGAAATCGGCCTTGCTGAAACCCAGCAAACTCTAGTGGCCAATGATCTGCGTGGTCGCATCTGGGTGCAGGCTGACGGCGGCATTCGCTCTGGCCGCGATGTGCTCATTGCTATGTTGCTGGGTGCTGATGAAATTGGCTTTGCCACAGCGCCACTGATTGCGGCGGGCTGCATCATGATGCGGAAATGCCATTTGAACACCTGCCCTGTGGGTGTGGCAACTCAAGACCCAGAACTCCGCAAGCGCTTCAAGGGTCAGCCCGAGCATGTGATCAACTTCTTTTTCTTCGTGGCCGAAGAACTGCGTGGGCTTATGGCTGCCATGGGTGCACGCACACTTGAGGAACTTGTTGGCTGCACCGAATGGCTCGACACCAAGAAAGCCATTTCACATTGGAAAGCCAAGGGCCTCGATTTCTCGAAGCTCTTTGCCAAAGCCGATGTGACAGGCCCCATCGCCACGCGCCGCGTGATGGCGCAGAACCATGGGCTCGATAAAATTCTGGATCGCAAATTAATTGCCGAGGCCATGCCCGCTCTAGAAAGTGGCAAACCCGTGGTGATCAATTCGGAACTCCGCAACCACAAC
>JANYGE010000143.1 GCA_025362535.1 Hyphomicrobiales bacterium | reverse complement strand
AAGGCATCGATGAGGCCCACCACCTGCACCAAAGCTGTATCTTTCTGCAAGCCGATAAAGTCATTGAGCAATGGCGCTATAATGCGGCGCAGAGCTTGCGGCACCACAACATAACGCATGGTTTGCATATAGGAGAGGCCCAAGGAACGCGCAGCCATGACCTGGCTTTGATGAATGCTCTCAATGCCAGCACGATAAACCTCCGCCACGTAAGCGCCGTAAGTGAGGGTAAGCGCAAGAATGCACCAAAAGCTCGCGGGGATTCGGATGGCGGTTTTATATTCGGCAGGTGAAAGAACAGAAAGGTCGGTGAACAGGCCAAGAATTGGTGGCACAATCAAATCGGAAAGGCCCGATGTGGGAATACCAAAGCCAATGAGATAAAGTGTTACGATCGCGGGCATGCCGCGAAATAGATCACAATAGATAATGGCTAGGCCGCGAATGGGCTTTCCGGCGCGGCCCGGCATGAGGCGCGCCAAGGCGACAATAAGCCCCCAAATCAAAACCAGCACTTCAGCAACGACGAAAACGAAAAGATTATTATAGATAAACTTTTGGGTGACCAGCCACCATTTGGCTTGCATCAAGGGCAAGTAGAAAAAAGTTTTACCAACCGCCACATTATTCATCAGCACAAAACAGATCATGCCCAACACAATGAAAGCAAAAAATCCCCAGCCGAAAGTTAGGAATGCGGACTCTCGTGCCGCTGCCGTATCGATGCGGGCTTGAACAAGATCATTAGCCGCCAAAGATTTTCGCGCCGAAGCCGCTAATCCTGCCGCTTGCGATGCAGGCCAAAACAGCGCCATGACGGCCACGATCATAATGACCAAAAGAATATCCCAAAATCCCGTGGAAATCTCCAGTTGCGCCAATGCGTTATGCGCTAACCGCGCGGTGAACACCGAGGCGATGGCGCACAGCACTGCAAAAAACAATGCCGCAATTGCCAAACGATCTGCGCGCTGGTGCAGAGACGGCGCAATCTTTTGAATTGCGCCGTTGATATTTGTGTTTTCAGACACCGATAATTACTGTTTGAAATAGGGAATAGACGCTGGGTCTTTGCCCCAGGCCGCAGCCAGATATTTTGCGCCTAGCTTTTTAATCGTGCCATCAGCAATCATTGCTTGGAAGATTTTGTCGATGGTCGGGTTATTGGCATTGCCCTTGGGATAAATTGCCCCATAAGTTTCTCCGGTTTGATATTGACCGATAGCGATTGATGCGCCTTTGGTTGCAAGCTCTTCAGCAAGAACAATTGACGTATCGGTGATCGCAGCATCAATTTGGCCGGAACGCAGAGCAGCAAACATATCGCCTTGATCTGGATAGACCTGAACATTGGTAATGCCCAATTTATCAGTCACGAAGGCAGCACCAGTTGTGGCTTGTTGAACACCAATTTTCGCAGTGGCGATGGACGCTTCGGTGACAGGAGCATCAGCTCTGGTCAAAACACCAATATCCGAATTGAAGTATGGCACCGAGAAATCATGAACGGCTTTGCGCTCATCGGTGATTGAAATTTCCGACATGGCCAAATCGAAGCTTGAAGTTTGGCCGGCGATCAAAGCATCCCAGCCCACATTCACCACTTCCAATTTGTCGTAACCAGCGCGCCAAGCAATTTCAGCTGCGATGCAATATTCCATGCCATCTTTAATTGATTCAGGCGTATCGCCATTCCACCAGATTGGGGCTGGCAGAGACACCTCTACAGTCAATTGCCCGGCCTTGGCTGGAGTGGCGATTGGTGTTTCGCCCTTCTTGCCGGTTAATTCGCAGTTGCCGATCATATCGGCGGCAAAGGCCGTGGTCGAAAAAGCAAAAATCGCTGCTGCGCAAATTAAAGTACGTTTTGTAAATCTCATAGTTTTCGTTTCTCCCGAATTATCAGATGCTTATATTAGACCCAAAGGGGTGGGGTTCGGCAAGAGGCAATTCGACTTGAGATTTTTTATCTTAAGCTTTATGAGGCCGCATTATGTTTAAAGTTGCCGCCCTCTATAAATTCGCCCGTTTGCCACACTATGAGGCGTTGCAAGCGCCACTTTTGGCAAGCTTGACTACGAATGCGATAAAAGGTTCGATCTTGCTTGCGGCAGAGGGTGTGAATGGCACAATTGCCGGATTGCCAGAAAGCATCGACAAGGCGCTTATGGCTCTTGCTGAAATTACGGGCATTGGCGGTATTGAACCCAAATATGCAAATGCCGCCACCATGCCCTTCAAGCGCATGAAAGTTCGGTTGAAAAAAGAAATCGTAACCATCGGCGCTGTGAAGGCCGATCCCACCGAACGTGTGGGCACCTATGTTGAACCTGCAGATTGGAATGCTCTGGTTAATGATCCAGACGTTATTTTGATTGATACGCGCAATTCCTATGAAGTGGGGGTTGGCACCTTCAAAGGGGCAATTGATCCGCATACGGAGAGTTTCGGCGAATTTCCCGCTTATGTGCGCGAGCATTTGCACAATCAAAAGCATAAAAAAGTGGCGATGTTCTGCACTGGTGGCATTCGCTGTGAAAAAGCCTCCAGCTTTATGTTGAATGAAGGCTTTGATAAGGTTTACCACCTGAAGGGTGGCATTCTGAAATATCTCGAAGTAATGCCGCAGGATCAGAGCACATGGGATGGTGCCTGCTTTGTGTTTGATGAGCGTGTGGCCGTGGAGCATGGGCTGAAGGTTTCAGATTTTTCACTGTGCCATGGCTGCATGAATCCAGTTTCGGCTGCGGATCGAGAGAGCCCCAAATATGAGCGTGGCGTATGCTGCCCTGCCTGTGCCGATAAATTGACGGAAAAGCAAAAAGCTTCAAATCGCCAAAGACAGCGGCAGGTGGATTTAGCCAAGCAAAAAGGTGCAAGGCATTTGGGGCCAGTTTAGCGAGATTCCTTAACCCGTCCAGCCCAGGCCTGCCGCGATACAGTTCATCGTCATCAACAGGCTCATGTTCATGGCATCGGTTGGCTTGTCACCACGGGTTTGCTTTAGCAGCTGCACTTGCCATTCATTGGCTTGA
>JANYGE010000139.1 GCA_025362535.1 Hyphomicrobiales bacterium | reverse complement strand
AGATGATGCACCTTCTCCATGCCATAAACTGGTGTATTGATCCCTTCCATCCGCGCCTTAATCTGCAGGCTCAAATATTGTGACATGTGGCGGCTCTGATGCAAATTGCCGCCCATGAACCACAGGTTTTCCTGATGGGTGGGTTTCCACATGTTGCGCGGTTCACCTTCATAGGGGCCGGGGTCTTTGGTGGTGTTGGAGCCTATGCCCCAGCATTTGCCCACTTTGTCAGCCACTTTTTGCGAGATGAGTTTTGCCGCCCAGCCATTCATGTTGCCATAGCCTGTCGCATAAACAATGAGATCGGCTTTCAACTCGCTGCCATCCGAGAACACCACGGATTTTGCTTTGATCTCTTTCACATCCACGCGTGTTTTGAGTTTGATTGAGCCATCGCACACCAGTTCCGATGCACCCACATCAATATAATAACCAGAACCCCGCCTGATATATTTCACATGCAGGCCAGAGCCATCATCGCCCCAATCATGCATGAAGCCTGATTTTTCAAGGCGCTTATAAAAATCAGCATCGCGCTTTTTGATTTCCTTATAAACCTCAATCATGCCCAGCGCCTGAAGCTTATAGGGGTTGGATGCATAGATCATATCGGCCTTGTTCACATCAATGCCGCGCGCCACAGCCGCTTCCGAATAAAGCGGGCCTGCTTCCAGCTCCATTAGAATATCTGAGCGCACAATATGCGTAGATGTGCGTTGGATCATCGTCACATCAGCGCCCTGCTCCCACAGGGCTGCACAAATATCATGCGCCGAATTATTGGAGCCGATGATAACGGCTTTCTTGCCCTTATATTTATCGGGGCCGGGGTGGGCCGATGAATGGTGTTGGTCGCCTTTGAATTTTTCGGCGCCCTTAAACTTCGGCACATTGGGCATGCCGGAAAGGCCAGTGGCCAGCACCAGTTGCGTGGGCTTTAAAGTGATGGCTTTGCCACCTCGTTTCACCTTCACCACCCAATGCTTTTTCTTCTCATTAAATTTGGCGCTTTGGCAGGTGGTGGAGCCCCAGTAATTCAGCTCCATAATCTTGGCATACATTTCCAGCCAATCGCCCAATTTATCCTTGGGCGTGAAAATCGGCCAATCATCAGGGAAGGGCAGATAAGGCATGTGATCATACCAAATCGGATCATGCAGGCAGAGCGTCTTGTAGCGCTTGCGCCAGCTATCGCCGGGCTTTTTGTTTTTCTCGATAATGATAGTGGGCACACCCAATCTGCGCATGCGCGCACCCAAGGCAATTCCACCTTGGCCACCGCCAATAATCAGGCAATAGGGCTGGGTTTTGGTGCCCAGTTCGGCGTCTTCGCGGGCGCGCTTTTCGGCCCAGTTTTCGCGGTTTTTATGAACCCCATGTTCGGTGCCTTTGATGCGCCGTGGGCCTTTCAACTCCTCATGGCCTTTAAGTTCCACCATGCTGGTGAGCAGCGTATAGGCCTTGCCATTTTTCAGGCGCAAGTAACCCTTGCCGCGCGCCACTGCCGTTTCAAAAGTGATCCACGCTTCGGCAAGCGCCTCAGTGCCAGTGGCATCACCATCCAATTTCCAGTTGGAGGGTTTCACATTTTCCAACGTGTGTTCCAGCATATCCACAATGGCGGATTTGCCTTCCAAAGTTTTGTGATTCCAGGTGAAGGTCACCAGATCGCGCCAGAAGCAATCATCATTGAAAAGCGCCGTCACAGCACTCGCGTCCCCAGCTTTCAACCCCACCTCAAATTTACTCAACCAAGCGGTGACAGTTTCATTCAACGACATCTCAGGCCTCTCCCATTTAGATTTTGAGTGATGCTGCCATGAAAATCACTGAGTGAGAAGAGGAAGAAACTTCACGCAACCCTGATCCTCCCCCCTCGCGGGGGAGGTGCCGGAAGGGCGGAGGGGGAAGGATAAGATTGATGTATTGCTCGCACCTAGCTATGAGAACCCATGCTTCCCATCTCATCCCTGCAAAACCCCACGATCAAACTCATCCGCTCGCTTGAGCAAAAGAAAGAACGCCGCGAGGCGGGGCTTTTTGTGGCTGAAGGTTTTGCCATGCTGGAGCGTGCCGAAGCCATGGGTTGGCAACCTGATTATGTGGTGGCCACCAAGCGCGTTGATCTGTTTGAAGAGGTGAAGCCCACACTGGTGACTGACAAAGTGATGGCCGAACTTTCCGGCCAGAATAACCCACATGATGTGTTGGCGGTGTTCAAGCAACGCTATCAACCACACCCTTCGAAAGATGGCTTGTGGCTGGCGCTGGATGAAGTGCGCGACCCCGGCAATATGGGAACGATCATCAGAACGGCAGATGCTGTCGATGTGAAAGGCATTATTCTGGTGGGCGATTGCTGCGACCCCTATTCGCCAGAATCTGTGCGCGCCTCAACCGGATCAATTTTCGGCGTCACCCTGGTGCGCATGACGGTGGCAGGAATTTTAGATCTGGCCAAAGCCTGGCCCGGCGATGTGGTAGGCACCAGCGGCACAGCCCGCAGCGATTTCCGCCGCGAATATCTGCACCCCGTTCTGTTAGCCATGGGCAGTGAATCACGCGGCCTTTCAAGCGACCTCTCGAGAAGCTGCACGCAACTGGTGAAAATTCCCATGAAAGACGGCGTGGAGAGCCTGAACGTGGCCACAGCGGCGGCGCTGATGCTGTATCAGGTGGGTAGGATCTAAGCTTTGACAATCGAAGTCTATATGGATGAGAGTAATATCCATGACGGAACAGATTTCGTAACCGTTGGGGCCGCTTGGGCTGAGGACGCTACTTGGCGCGCTTGGGCAATCGACTGGCTTTCAGCAATTGAACCGTTGACAGCTTTCCATTCTTACGAAGTTTGGAATCTTCCAGAAGATTACACTTTACTAACTCGCGACTCGCGCAACAAACTTGTCAATCGTTCGATGAAAGTCATTGCAAAGCATCAAATTAGAGGGAGAATTGGCGAAGTAGATCGTCGGGTGCTGGAAAGAGAACTTGGTGGACACACAAAAACAATGTCACTCATAGAGCATCCATACTATTTGCCATTTATTTGGACAATAAACCGGACGATGGAACTATTAAAAGCGGGGGGTGTTCCGAACGCTAAATTTTACCATGAAAAT
>JANYGE010000051.1 GCA_025362535.1 Hyphomicrobiales bacterium | reverse complement strand
TGCAGATTCCATTGCTTATCCACCAAAAGTGCTGTTCCAGCCTACTCTGGAAGGCTATGTGAACTTGTTCACCACAAGAACGCGTATCAACACCGATGATCAAACCACACAGCCTGCCCCTTCAACGTGGTATGATAGGATTGCACATGATAGCGGCATGACCATTGTTGGGCCATCGCGTTATGGCGAACGTTTTCTGAACTCAGTGATCATTGGCTTTGGGTCAACCATCCTTTCCGTATTTCTCGGAACCTTGGCTGCTTATGCTTTCAGCCGCTTCAAAGTTCCACTCAAAGATGATCTTTTGTTTTTCATTCTATCAACCCGCATGATGCCGCCCATCGCAGTTGCGATCCCTATGTTTCTCATGTTCCGCACCTTGGGCTTGAGCGACACCCATCTGGGCATGATCCTGCTTTACACAGCGGTAAATATCTCGCTGGCGGTCTGGCTGCTCAAGGGCTTCATTGATGAGATTCCGCTTGAATATGAAGAGGCCGCTTTGATCGATGGTTACACGCGCTTCCAAGCTTTTTACAAAGTGGTTCTGCCACAAGCAGCAACTGGCATTGCCTCAACAGCCATTTTCTGCCTGATTTTTGCATGGAACGAATATGCCTTTGCTGTGTTGCTCACGTCAGGAACCGCGCAAACGGCACCACCCTTCATTCCCACAATTATTGGTGTGGGTGGCAAGGATTGGCCTGCCGTGGCCGCTGGTGCCACACTGTTTCTGCTGCCTGTCATGGTGTTCACCATATTGCTACGCAAGCACTTGTTGCGAGGCATTACATTTGGAGCAGTGCGCAAATGAGTGAGTTCATGAATGGTCTTTTGCGCCTGCGCCGTGGGCCTTGGGAAATGCTGGCTTCAATTCTAATAGCTCTTGGCGTTGTCATGTTGATGCAGCATTACGCACTCTGGCTTTATTCCTATTCTTTTATCGTGACATTGGTGGGCACAGTTATGTTCATCATCGTCAGTCATTTTCCGGAGTGAGCAATGGCCGAAATTATCATTCGCAATCTTCGTAAAGAATTTGGCAGTTTTACAGCGGTTCAATCTTCATCATTCAAAATCGAAGATGGTGAGTTCTTCATGCTTCTGGGTCCGTCTGGTTGCGGTAAAACCACAACGCTGCGGATGATTGCAGGGTTGGAGCTTCCAAGCTCAGGTGATATCTATATTGATGGCGAAGAAGTTGCACAAAAACCAGCAAGCCAGCGTGACATTGCCTTCGTCTTCCAAATGTTCGCACTCTACCCACACATGAACGTACGCAAGAACTTGAGCTATCCGCTTATCAGCCAAGGCATGCCGCGGGCTCAAGTGAAAGCCAAATTGGCAGAGGTTGCAAATATTCTTGGCATTGAAAGCATATTGGACAAGCCTGTTGGGGGCCTTTCCGGTGGTGATCGCCAGCGCGTTGCTCTTGGCCGTGCCATTGTGCGTAACCCCAAGGCCTTTATGATGGATGAGCCGCTTGGCGCATTGGATGCTGAGTTTCGAGAGCATATGTCATTAGAGCTCCGCGCGCTCCATGACCGTATGGGAGCCACCACAGTTTATGTGACGCATGATCAACTTGAAGCGATGCAAATGGGTGACAAGATTGTGGTAATGAACCACGGGGTCATTGAACAGTTTGGCAAGCCGCAAGATGTTTATGACAAGCCCGCCACCATGTTTGTAGCCGATTTCATCGGTTCGCCTTCGATGAATTTTCTGCGCTACCATGGCAATGTTGAAACGGGTGCCACTTCAATAAAGCTGCAAAATCACAAATTGACTGTGCCCAAAATGCGGGAACCCTTTGAGGGCGATTTAGCTTTTGGGGTTCGCCCAGAGCACATAAAACTAACCGATAAAAGTACTTATCGCGCTGAAGTCAAAGCCACTGAATATCTGGGCACCACGCAAATCATCACATTGAAAACGGCGCATGGCGTGGTCAAAGCACGTGCTGCCTCTGGTGATGTGGCCAAGGTCGGCGAAACCGTGGGCCTAGAATTTAACGGCAAAACGGTAACATTATTTGACAATCAAACGGGCCGCGCCTTGCGCTCCGAGTTAAACGAGGGAGTGCTTGCTCATGGCTGAAGTTTCGCTGAGCAATGTAACAAAGTTATTCGGCGCAGAAGCTGCACTCAACCATGTTTCCATGACCGTTCCCAACGGATCATTTGTTGTGCTGCTTGGCCCAACGGGAGCAGGCAAAACTACAACACTTCGATTGATTTCGGGTCTTGAACGGCCAGACACAGGCGATGTGCTGATTGATGGCAGGTCAGTACTGGACACAACACCCGCACAACGCGATGTGGCCATGGTGTTTCAACAATATTCGCTTTATCCGCACCTCACAGTCAGAGACAATTTAGCTTTTCCGCTGCGCTCACCTATTCACAAAACACCTGAGGATGAAATCAAGCGCAAGGTGGCCGAGGTTGCTGAAGTACTCCGTATAACAAGCAAGCTCGATAACAAGGCAACCGCTCTCTCTGGCGGAGAGATGCAGCGCGTATCAATCGGCCGCGCCTTGGTACGCGATCCAGCCATCTATCTGATGGATGAACCATTGAGTTCATTGGATGCCAAACTGCGCGCAGAGTTGCGTGTAGAACTTAAAAGCATCCAGGCCAATCTGGGTGCCACGTTTCTGTATGTTACTCACGATCAAATTGAAGCCATGACAATGGCCACACATATCGGTGTTCTCGATCATGGTCGCCTTGTTCAGTTTGGCTCACCGCGCGAGATTTATGAAAACCCCGTGAGCCTCTATGTGGCGGGCCGGCTTGGAATTCCTCGACTCAATGTTTTGCCAGCTGATCTTTTTACAGGCTCACCAAGTGGTGCGAAGTCGATAGGTCTTCGCCCAGAACATGTGGCACAAGGCAAAGGCAAATCCGCCACTGTGACACGTGTTGAGCGTTTGGGTGACCAAACCCGCTTGCACCTCAAATTAGAGGGACATGATATTGTTACTGTGACAGATGTGCATACAAAATTGGAGAGTGGCGATCATATCGCTATCGAACCCCGTAACCCGCTGTTTTTTGATGTTAGCGGCGCGCGCATCGCCTAAGGAGATTGACCATGAGACAATTCATCAACAGCAAAGAAAGCTTGGTCACCGAAGCGATAGACGGCATTTTGCTCACCGCAAATGGACGGCTTGCACGGCTCGACGGCTATCCTCACATCAAAGTGGTGGTGCGCACTGATTGGGATCGTTCTAAGGTTGCCCTCGTATCAGGCGGTGGTTCGGGCCATGAACCATCTCATGCAGGCTTTGTTGGTCGCGGCATGTTAACCGCCGCAGTGTGTGGTGATGTATTCGCCTCTCCTTCAGTTGATGCTGTGCTAGCTGGAATTCTCGCGGTGACAGGCTCGGCCGGTTGCCTTCTCATTGTAAAAAATTATACAGGCGATCGTCTGAATTTTGGTCTGGCGGCAGAAAGAGCGCGAGCTTTCGGGTTGAAAGTCAGTATGGTCGTCGTTGATGATGATGTGGCCTTGCCTGACTTGCCTCAGTCACGTGGTGTGGCGGGCACTTTGTTTGTGCATAAAATTGCAGGCGCACTAGCGGAAGAGGGGGCTGATCTTGATGCCGTTACTGAAGCGGCAAAGCAAGTTATCGATGGTGTCATGTCAATCGGCATGTCGCTGGACACCTGCACGGTTCCGGGTTCACCAAAAGAATTGCGCATTGCCGATGGTATGGCCGAGCTGGGCCTTGGCATTCATGGTGAAGCGGGCGTTGAACAAGTTGAATTCAAAAGTGCCAAACAAGCCATGGATATGATTGTTGATAGACTGGCACCCACAATCAAAGCAGGCTCGCATGTCGCGCTGCTCAATAATCTTGGCAGCGCCACAGCTTTGGAAATGTCCCTGCTTGCAGGTGAATTAGCGAAGTCTAGGATCGGTGAGCATATCTCTTATCTCGTGGGGCCAGCACCCATGATGACGTCACTTGATATGCACGGCTTCTCAATTTCGCTTTTGCCATTGCACGGTCAAATGTTGAAAGCGCTTCAAACAGCAGTCGCACCTTGGGCGTGGCCTGGATGCCATGCTATTTCTGAAATTCAAGTGCTTCCGTTGCCCGATGGTTTAACGCCAATCCAGCCCATGCCCTCGAAGAATAAAAAAGCAGAGGCTTTGATTCGCCGTTGCTGTGAAATTCTGATCGCTGCAGAAGGGGATTTGAATGCATTAGATGCTAAATCTGGTGATGGTGATACTGGGTCAACTCTTTCAACCGCTTCGCGCGCCCTGATCAAAGCGCTTGACCGTCTTCCTCTGGCTGATTGGACCCAGCTTTACCGTGCAATCGGGTTAGAGCTCAGCCAAACCATGGGGGGGTCTTCGGGTGTTTTGCTGGCAATCTTCTTCACTGCGGCTGGTGATGCATCAGCCAGCGGGCAAGATGCCGTGAGCTCTTTGAAAGCCGGCCTCAGCCGCATTCAACAAGTGGGTGGAGCATCACCAGGTGACCGCACAATGATTGACGCCCTTTCCCCCGCACTCGATGCACTGCCATCCGGTTTGGCCGCCGCAGCTGCAGCAGCGCGAAAAGGGGCAGACATAACCGCAACCATTTTCCGCGCCAAAGCCGGGCGGGCCAGCTATATCTCTGAAAGTCATCTTGCGGGCTATAATGACCCGGGCGCTGAGGCCGTTGCACGCCTTTTCGAAGAACTCTTCCACACCATCAACACTTTGTAGTGACGGATCGCTTTGCCCGAGATGTTTGGCAGTTTCTGTGAAAACCTTACCCAGCTTGGCAATCTGATCTTCAGCAGCCCTCAACCAACTTAAATTGAGTTCACCAATCGTTATGGTGGCACGACCCAGGCTGACACTGGATCGAAATACAACCTTGTGTTGCTAAAATATAGCAATTTGTCACAAAAGATCAAAAAATGCCAATTTAAAAAAATTGGACCAAGATTGTATTTTTTTACATTCTTAAGATGAGTAATAAATAAAAAACTCTTAAAGATTGCAATTTGAAAGCTTTCTGTTTAGGAACACTTTAAACACAACTATATAGTGTGACTCATATTAAAAACAATCAGTAGATGAATATCGAATACTGAATCGATTTATAAAAGGGACATTTATGCATAATATAGTCACAGCAAATTCCAGCCAGCGCAGCTTTACATTGCATGGCAAGCGCGTGACCAAGTTAAACGGAAGGGTTGCAAGCCACCGCCCATCAACGCAAACTCTGTTGGCTGGAGTTTCGCTCCTTGGGCTTTTACTCACCTTTGACGCTGCCCTTTCCCCAGCGCAAGCTGGATGCTTATTTGGGCCCACCACCGCTGTGTGCACTGGCGATGGCAACCCAGCCACCAGTGATGGCGGTGTTGTCGCAATCGGCAATAATACCAGCCTGACCATTTCATCCACGGCAGCCAACACCTTCAATGTTAACGGCACGCAGGGCACATCAGCTGCCGATGCAACCCGGGTCCATTGGCTGTCGGTGGCCTTGGCAGGCAGCAATTCGGTTCTCAACATCAGTTCGTATACGTCCATTATTCCCAGTGGCTTCATTCCCACTGGCAGGCCTATTACCTATGGTGCGCCAGTAACACTCTCAACAATGACGGGATCTGGCACGGCCAACATCAGTGCCGAAGCGATCATCAATAATTTTGATGGTCCAGCCCTGGATTTGCGTGGCCACGATGTCACCCTTAATCTTGACCCTTCGGCCAGCGGTGCCAATAATGGGGCCAATATCTATTCTATCGCGGGCGAGACAATCAGCTTCATTCCCTATGGTGGCGTGGCCACACCCGGCATATTCTCCAATAATCCGGCCAATATATTTCTGGGTGCGCTCAATCTGGATTTCAGCTCGCCCAGTACGATCGGCAATTTCCGCATTGGTGATGGCCAGCTCACAATCAACAATGCGCTCGACCTTGGCGGCAATACCGATCTGGTGCTCAAAGTCTATGAACCGGAAACCCCCATTCAACCTGGAGGTTTTGGCATTCCCGCAGTTCCCGGAGCCCGTCGCATCGCGACAACGTTATTCAATAACAACCAGACCGTGACCGGCTATTTTCAACTCGGCTCAGGCAATGATATTTTTAACAATGCCACGGGCGCAGTCTATGATCTGCGCAATTTCTCTGATACCAACCGCGACCTGCAGCGCGATACGAAAAGCCTTGCCACTTCCGACTTTGCGCTTGGCAACGACACATTCAATAATGCTGCTGGCGCAACGCTTCGGTTGGCGTCGGTCAGCAATGCCGGAACAACCAACCCGGCTGGCCAATATGCGCCAACCTATGTAACCTCGGGCATCCATAACATCACCGCCAATGGTGTCGAGCAGGGCTGGCTCACCGGCCTTGAAACCTTCAATAATGCTGGCACCATCACCATGCAGGATGGCGTGGTAGGTGATTTGATCGGCATTACCGCAAGTGCAGCGCCCGGCACCAATGGCGGCGGTGTATTCATTTCCAATGGCGGCTCTGTTTATCTTGATACTGTATTGAATCAGGGAGGATCTGCCGCATCCATGTCAGATGTGCTGGTCGTTGATTCAACCCAGACCGGCAGCGGAGCGACGACGCTCTATATCACCAATGTTGGTGGCGGAGGTGCCCGCACCATCGGCAACGGCATTCTTCTGGTCGACGTGTTGGGTAATGCTGCAGCCAGTGCACCAGATGCCTTCACATTGTCAGATGGCCCGATCACCACGGGTGCCTTCACCTACAACTTGTTGCAAACCGATGGCGACTGGTACCTGCGCTCAAGCTATTCGCCGTCAACTCCGGTGTATGAGACTCTGCCGCAGGTGCTGCAAGGGCTGAACGGAGTGCCAACGCTGCAACAGCGGGTGGGCAACCGCTATTGGAATGGTG
>JANYGE010000338.1 GCA_025362535.1 Hyphomicrobiales bacterium | reverse complement strand
GGGGATAGGTATGAGCATGAATAAAAATGACCGTCT
The DNA here is from genome assembly GCA_025362535.1 of Hyphomicrobiales bacterium. Classification (GTDB taxonomy): domain Bacteria; phylum Pseudomonadota; class Alphaproteobacteria; order Rhizobiales; family Aestuariivirgaceae; genus Aestuariivirga. The sequence continues at coordinate 5,021 of JANYGE010000338.1, read as the reverse complement.
CAGATTTGTGCTTGCGATTGCCTCCTTCTTGATATTGGCCTTGCCCAGTCACGCCGAAATTCTCATTGGCGTTGCAGGCCCCATGTCGGGTGTTAACGCGGGTTTTGGCGCTCAAATGATGCAAGGCGTGCAGGCTGCTGTTGATCAACTCAATGCGGCGGGTGGCGTCGAGGGTGAGTTGCTAGAGATCGTCAGCGTTGATGATGGCTGCGACAACAGGCAGGCCGAGGCTGAGGCACAGAACCTGGTGGAACAGCATGTGGCCGTGGTGATTGGCCATTATTGTTCATATCCGGCACTGGCTGGCGCTAAAATTTATGAAGCAGCTGGTATCCCGATGATAACGCCGAGTGCCAGTCTTTCAGCGCTGACCGAGGCTGGGCTTTCCAATGTCATTCGCCTGGTGGCGCGCGACGATTCGCAAGGGGCCTATGCCGCGCTTCGCATGAAGGTTGATTTTGCCGCAAATAAGATTGCCGTGCTCAGTGATGGCGGTGCGGCGGCGGAAGCTTTGGTGGCGCGCTTCAATGCGGCGATTGGCACGGCACCTGCCCTTTCGCTCAAGTTCAAACCTGATAGCAAAACCGTAGATGATCTCATCACAAGTTTGGCCGCCGATGAAATTGCAGCGCTTTATTGTGCCTGCGCTGCATCTGATGCAGGCCTTATCGCGGCGCAAATTGCTGCTGCTGGACTTACCATTAAAATTTTTGGTCCCGATGCATTGCTGGTGCCGCAATACTGGGAGCAATCAGGTGATGCTGGTGAGGGGACTTTCGTGAGCTTTGCCGTCGATCCGCGCTCATCGCATTCTGCACAGAAGCTGGTCAAGCAGCTGGAAGATGATAAAATCAGCACTGATGGAGCCACCCTGCCATCCTATGCGGCGGTGCAGTTATTTGCTGCCGCAGCCGCTAAAAGTGGAGCCAAAAACGGACGGGCCATGAGCGAATATCTGCATTCGGGCGCTAGCTTTTCCACGGTGATTGGGCCATTGTCATTTGACAATAAGGGTGACGTGCGCGAACCGCGTTTGGTATGGTATGTGTGGTCAAATGGCAAATATGCCACTGAATATTTAGAGAAATGATTGGGATTTAGATGCGCGCTTTTTTTGTGCAAATTAAATGCGAACTGGGAAAATCTTACGAGGTGGCAACCGCTATTGCCGATGCTGAAATCGCCTCGGAAATTTTTTCGACGGCTGGCGAATATGATTTGCTGGTGAAATTCTATTTGAAAGACAATGAAGATATTGGTCATTTCATCGCCAATAAAGTGCAAACTCTTGCAGGCATTCGCGACACCTTCACCATCGTCACGTTTAAGGCGTTTTAACAATGCGCATTTTGTTGAGCTTGCTCGCTGTCCTCTTGGGCTTCCAAATGGCCTATGCTGGCGATACTGACCGACTGGCAATTATCGGATTTTCCAAAGACGCCTCCTATTTTGCTTTTGAAAGTTATGGCGTTGGCGATGGTTCTGGCCTTGGTTATTCCGATATTTACATCATTGATGTTAAAACCAATTCTTGGGTGCAAGGCTCTCCCATTCACATGCGGGGTGAAGATGAGCGTTTGACGCAAAGCTATGCCAGAGCCGAAGCGCGCAAGCTTGCCGCCCCGCTTTTGGCAAAATATGGCATAGACCAGCCCTTTGAGTTTTTGGTCGATAATCCAATTACCGAAATTAATGCCGACCATAAGCGGGTTGAGTTTGACAGCTATCATCGCTCCTTTGGCAATTCGACGGTAACGCCGGGCATCGCTGCCGATAATCGCTTCGAACTGAAGCTCACTGACTTTCCACTGGATGCAAATGCCAATTGTCAGTCTGAAGAAAGCCCTCGTTATGGGTTTTCGCTGCGCATCAAGCAAACGCTTTCGGGCAAGGTTCTCGAAGCCTATAAGGATATTGCCGTGCCCAGCTCGCGGGGCTGCCCCTCCAACTATGAAATTGAAGCGATTGTCACCCCAAGCGATGAGACTGACTCCACCGTGTTGATGGCGCTCATTGCCTATTATACGCAAGGCTTTGAGGGGCCAGACCGCAAGTTTATCGCGGTTCCCTTCACCCTGCCCTAGCCCTCGGCGTTCTTATTTGTTACAGGGGGGCCAATTCACAGCTTAAGGCAGTTTTATGATCCCTCGCTATTCCCGCAAAGAAATGACCCAAATCTGGGAACCGCAGACGCGGTTTAAGATTTGGTTTGAAATTGAGGCCCATGCGGCTGATCAACAGGCCGAACTGGGCATTATTCCCAAAGCCGCTGCTGCCGCCATCTGGGCCAAGGGCCGCGATGCTGTATTTGATGTGGCGCGCATTGACGCTATTGAAGCTGAAGTTAAGCATGATGTGATTGCATTTCTGACCCATCTTTCAGAAATCGTCGGACCAGAAGCCCGCTTTGTGCATCAAGGGATGACCTCTTCCGATGTGCTTGATACCTGTTTTAACATTCAGCTGACGCGTGCCGCAGATTTGCTCATTGCTGATATTGATGATCTTCTGGCTGCGTTGAAAAAGCGCGCCTTTGAACACCAGAACACGGTCTGCATTGGCCGCAGCCATGCCATTCATGCCGAACCCATAACCTTTGGTTTGAAAATGGCCTTTGCCTATGCGGAATTCCAGCGCGCCCGCGAGCGTCTCGTATTGGCGCGCAAAGATGTGGCGACTTGCGCCATATCAGGTGCTGTTGGAACATTCGCCAATATCGATCCCTCGGTCGAAGAGCATGTGGCAGCAAAACTGGGCTTGGCTGTTGAACCCGTTTCAACCCAAGTTATCCCGCGTGACCGCCATGCCATGTTCTTTGCAGTGCTGGGCGTGGTGGCCAGTTCCATTGAGCGGCTTGCCATTGAAATTCGGCATTTGCAGCGCACCGAGGTTTTGGAAGCGGAGGAATATTTCTCGCCCGGTCAAAAAGGTTCCTCGGCCATGCCACATAAGCGCAACCCGGTACTGACTGAGAACCTTACAGGCTTGGCCCGGCTGGTGCGTTCCGCCGTCACCCCCGCCATGGAAAATGTGGCCTTATGGCATGAGCGCGATATTTCGCATTCCTCTGTTGAGCGCGGCATTGGACCTGATGCCACAGTGCATTTGGATTTTGCCTTGAAGCGTTTAGCGGGTGTGATCGATAAGCTTGTAGTTTATCCCGAAAACATGAAGAAAAATTTGGACAGATTGGGCGGGCTTATTCATTCGCAGCGCATTCTCTTGGCCCTCACACAAAAGGGCATGAGCCGTGAAGGATCTTATTCTGCGGTGCAGCGCTGCGCTATGCCCGTGTGGCGCGGTGAAGGGCAGTTTTTGGACTTGCTCAAAGCCGATACAGAGATTGCTGCCCATATGAAGCCAGCGGAACTCGAGGCGCTGTTTGATTTGGGCTATCACACCAAACATGTTGGAACGATTTTTAAGCGGGTGTTTGGATGATGTTGAATAAAGCCGAACTGCCCCATATTGATCCCATCATCACCACTGAAGCTCTCTCTGCATTTTGCGCTCGCATGGCAGACGAAGAGTTCATTACGGTTGATACCGAGTTTCTGCGTGAGACCACCTATTACCCCAAGCTCTGCCTCATTCAGGTGGCTGGTGCTGTTGAGGGCGTGTTGATTGATCCCTTGGCGGATGGGTTAGATTTGGCGCCCTTTCATGCGCTTATGGCCAATGAAAAAGTTCTCAAAGTTTTCCATGCTGCCAAGCAGGATTTTGAAATTCTCTATTTGCTGGCGGGAGCGCTGCCGCATCCGGTGATCGATACGCAGATTGCCGCCATGGTGTGCGGGTTTGGTGATCAGGTGGGTTATGAGGCCATTGCGCGCAAGCTGGCAGGGGCTGCCATTGATAAATCCTCGCAGTTCACTGATTGGACGCGCCGCCCCCTCACTGCAAAGCAGGCCAATTATGCGCTGTCTGATGTAACGCATCTGCGCACCGTTTATGAAAAGCTGAAAATTCAATTGGCCGAAACCGGGCGTTCGACTTGGCTTGAGGATGAACTCTCCAATCTCACTGATCCAGCCACTTACATTGTGAACCCTGAAGAAAGTTGGCGTCGCATTAAGGCGCGCATCCAAAATAAAAAGCAGTTTGGGGTTTTGATGTCGATTGCCGCTTGGCGCGAACGTGAAGCGCAGAATCGCAATGTGCCGCGCGGGCGTATTTTGAAAGACGAAGCTCTGGCTGAAATCGCCATTCAGATGCCGCAGAAGCCGGAAGCCATAAATGATTTGCGTTTGGTTTCAAAGGGCACGGCTAATTCTTCGATGGGCAGCGCCATTTTAAAAGCTGTTGCCGAAGGTTTGGCGCGCGATCCAAAAACCATTCCCGATTTCAAAGGCCGCAATGATGAAATGTCGGCTGCTGCACAGGCTGCCGCTGAAGTTCTAAAACTGGCGCTCAAAGTGGCGTGCGAAAGCGAAGGCATTGCGCCCAAACTTTTGGCCAGCAGTTCCGAGATTGATGCCATCGCCGTTGATGATGAAGCCGATGTGCCATTGCTGCATGGCTGGCGGCGCGAAGTGTTTGGCAATCTGGCTTTGGATATCAAGCACGGCAAGGCCTATATCGGCATGGAAAATGGCCGCGCGAAATTATTCAGGCCTTAGGAAGAGCCCTCACACAATCTCAATCTTCGGGGTGCGGCCCAATTCAACTGCGAGGCTGGCGAGGCGTTTTTCGACGCGCTCGCCGATCAGGTCTTTCAGTTTTGTTGGCAAAGTTAACGTGAGATTTTTGGGGCCATCAAGTTTCAATTTTATTTTGGGCAACATGCCGGGCATTGCGGCAGATAATATATAAGCCAGCCTGAATATCGAGCTTAACAAATGCGCCCGCGCAATGTGGGTTTCATCAAGCAAGCGCGTGAGGTCATCTTTCATCTCCTCGCCTTCGTAACGATAGAAAACCGTAAGCGCCAGGAACACCCGGCCCGGGTGATCAATGCCCACAAAGGCGGCTTGCGAAATCATGCCCAAGGAACGATCAGCCCGATAATCCGGATGGGCGCG
>JANYGE010000008.1 GCA_025362535.1 Hyphomicrobiales bacterium | reverse complement strand
CCATCCACAGCCAATGGCCCCAACAACAAGGATGGGCCAGCCGAGCCTGCAATGATATTCCACAAGCGCACGGTGCCAATCACTTTGTTGCTGTCATCAACAGCCGTGAAGGCATATGCTGCTACACGCCCCTTGCGCAGTTTCTCAGAAGTCTTGCGAAAACGTGTAGGTCCAAAGCCGCGATTGAGCAAAGCTTCGCGAGCCCCAAGATCAGATGAAATTTCAGCACGAATTGTGACCATTGAAAGTCTCCAAAACTGTAGAGTGGCAATGAGTTGGATTCCCGCCTACGCGGGAATGACGGTGTGGGGGAGCGTTGTGAAACTTAGATGACGTAAGACTTCAGTGGCGGGAAGCCGTTGAAGGCGACCGAGGCGTAAGTCGTGGTGTAAGCACCACAGGACTCGATCAGCACCTCATCACCCACAGAAAGGCTCAGCGGCAAATCATAAGGCGTCTTTTCGTAAAGCACATCAGCTGAATCACAGGTTGGTCCGGCAATTACGCAAGGGGCCTTGGCATCAGCATCCTTCGCTGTCACGATTGGATAGCGAATGGCTTCATCCATGGTTTCAGCAAGGCCACCGAATTTACCAATGTCCAAATAAACCCAGCGCAGATTGTCATTGGCATGCTTCTTCGACACCAAAACCACTTCAGCTTTGATAACACCTGCATTGCCCACCATGCCACGGCCAGGCTCAATGATGGTTTCTGGAATAGCATTGCCGAAATGCTTGGCCAAACCATCGTGGATGGCATTGGCATAGGCATTGGTGCCGGGAACGGCTTTCAAATATTTGGTTGGAAAGCCGCCGCCAAGATTGACCATTTGCAAGTGGATGCCAACCGATGCGCATTCATCAAAGATTGATTTGGCTTGTTCCAAAGCTGTATCCCATGCGCCGAGGCGGGTTTGCTGGCTGCCAACATGGAAGGAAATGCCATTGGCATTGAGGCCAAGCTTATGAGCATGCAGCAAAACATCTGTGGCCATGGAAGGCTCGCAGCCGAACTTGCGGCTGAGCGGCCATTCAGCACCTGCACCATCGGTGAGAATGCGGCAGAACACTTTTGCGCCGGGAGCAGCACGGGCAACTTTTTCAACTTCTTCAACCGAATCGACAGCAAACAGCGACACGCCATAGGCATGGGCTTTGGCCACATCACGTTCTTTCTTGATGGTGTTGCCAAATGAAATACGGTCTGGCGATGCGCCAGCCGCTAAAGCCATTTCAATTTCAACAACTGAAGCTGTGTCGAAGTTTGAACCCATTGAAGCAAGCAACGAGAGAATTTCAGGAGCAGGATTGGCCTTCACCGCGTAGAAAATGCGTGTGCCGGGCATGGCGCGATCAAAAGCCGCGTAATTATCGCGGATCACGTTGAGATCAACCACAAGGCAGGGGCCTTCTGGTTTTTCGGTTCGCAGAAAATCTAAAATGCGTGCTGTAGCGGCCATAGGTCAAATCTCCCGAATCAGAAGTTCAAGTGGCAGAGAGGCTTCTGGCGGATAAACGTGATGGAAACGTTAATACGCGTTAACCTAACTGGTGCGCCTTTATTTGATCGGGGAACCCAATCGCGTGTGGGGCAATGAAAGTGGTGCCTCTCAGAACCACTGGCCGATGGAGAGCCAGCAGAGACCAAAAAACCTTACACCGTCGTTGCTTTGGGGAGACCTTGCGGCACGTGCGACTTTGGGTAGGGCGCATATGATGGATTCTAATGTTATATTCAAGAATTATTTTGGCTTGCCGCCAAGTTTTTCGTTAATTTTTTGTTACGAAGGCATTCCACCCCGCCAAGAGCCGGGTTGCTGTGGTCACCAGGCACATTGCGGCATAGATATAGGCGAAAATGGCGAAGTGCTGCGGCCACAGGCACATCAGTACAAAACAGGTGACGGTCTCAGACCCTTCAGCCAGCCCACCCAAATAATAGAATGCTTTCGATGGATAGACCGTGCTCTTATCACCGCGCTTTTCGGCGATGATGGCATAGGCCAAGAAGCTGGTTCCGGTGCCGATGAAGGCCGCGAGCAAAACAGCAGCAGCAAGAGAATCAATGGTG
>JANYGE010000002.1 GCA_025362535.1 Hyphomicrobiales bacterium | reverse complement strand
ATCGGCCATCATCCACAGAGGCAGAGCCATTTTGGTTGCCGTAAGGCGGGTTTGCAATTCCAGGGCGGCTGAAATGGTTTCACCAAATTCACGGCCAATGCTCATGGGTTCCCAGAACATATATTTGAGACCAGCGGCCTTGGCATGTTCGGCGAGTTCGGCCCAACAGGCGATGGCGATGTTGATCAGGTCTTCGCGGCGCTGGAGATCATCGAAATCACGGTAGGTAAAAATTGCAAACTGGGTTCCGATGGAAACTCCGCCGAGCTCAGCAATGATGTTAGTGAAGGTTTTGAACCATTTTAGATAATAGCGCCTGACCTCGGCATCAGGATGGCCGAAGTGATTCAAGCGGCCATAGGGGCCAGTCATGCCGGAGGTTATGCGAATGCCAGTTCTGGTCAGGGCTTTTGCCATCTGCTGCGTCAGGCGATTGATCACGGGGGCAGACCAAGAGGGATTGATGAACTCATGGGTTAGCTGCACATCACGGATGCGGATTTTTGTTGCGATGGTTTCAATCAGATCATCGGGATCCGCAAATCGGTTCACCAGAGGGTTTGTGTTGAGTGAAAGTGTGAGGGGCATGGCTTTCCTTTTAACCCACAGCAAGAAGCTGTTTGGCATCCATCCAGTTTTCAAACTCTGCGCGTTCAGCCTGCGTCATATGGAGGGCCGCTTTGGTTCGGCGGGTGAGAATATCATCGGCGGTTCTGGCCCATTCACTTTCGATGAGATAATTCACTTCGGCCTCATAGAGCCCCGCACCAAAATAGTGGCCAAGTTCTGCAATGGATGAGGCCTTGCCGATAATAAGAGTTGTGCGCGTTCCATAGAGCCTGGCCCAGCGCTGGATATGGTCACGCGGCAGCCAGTGATAATCGGTGCGCAGACGCTCAAGAAAGCCGATAAAATCGGCATCCTCAATTTCGCCGCCTGGCAATTGCGCTTGGCGGGTCCAGTCCTTGCCCATATGCGGAAAAAACTTTTCGATTTTTTGCAAAGCGTGTTCAGACAGTTTTCGGAATGTTGTGATTTTTCCACCGAACACGCTCAGCATCGGGGCTTCGCCGGTCTCGTCAAGGTCAAAGACATAATCTCGCGTGACGGCGGATGGATTGCCTGCGCCATCATCAAACAGGGGCCTGACGCCGGAGAAGGAATGCAATACATCAGCGCGCTGCAGCTTCTCCTTGAAGTAACGGTTGACTGCGGCGATCAAATATTCAATTTCGCTTTCAGTGATTGCAACATCTTCTGGTGCATCCGCATAGGGAATATCGGTGGTGCCGATCAACGCCATATTGCCTTCATAGGGGTTGATGAAGATCACCCGCTTATCATGATTTTGAACGAGATAGGCCTGGGGGCCATCCCAAAATTTAGGCACAATGATATGGCTGCCTTTGACGAGGCGCACATTGCGCGCACTGTTTGCTCCGGCAACATGGCGGACAATATCATTGACCCAAGGGCCAGCCGCATTAATGATAAGCTTGGCGCGCACCGTGCGGGCTGGGCCTTTACCATTGCTGTGCAACTGGATCGTCCACAGTCCATTCTCGCGCCGCGCACTGGAACAGGTTGTGCGGGTTAGAATCTCAGCGCCGCGTTTTGCGGCATCAATGGCATTGCACACCACAAGCCTTGCATCATCGACCCAGCAATCTGAATATTCAAAGCCCTTTGTATATTGCTCAAGGATGGGTGCGCCCTCGGGATCGCGGCGCAAATCAAGCGTGCGGGTTCCTGGTAAGCGTTTGCGACCACCGAGGTGATCATATAAAAACAGGCCGAGGCGCACCAGCCAGGCTGGGCGATCAAGCGGGCTATGCGGCAGAATAAAGCGCATGGGCCAGATGATGTGGCAGGCGGAATTGAGCAAGACTTCGCGCTCAATAAGGGCTTCGCGCACCAGCCTGAATTCATAATATTCAAGATATCTGAGACCGCCATGCACCAGCTTGCCGGAGCGCGAAGAGGTGCCTTGCGCCAAATCATCTTTTTCACAGAGCAAGACTTTAAGGCCGCGGCCTGCGGCATCACGCGCAATTCCGGCACCATTGATGCCACCACCAATGATCACAATATCAAATGGCGCATCAGACGGCATGAGCGGATTTCCTCGTCTTGGTTACGCACCCGTTTTTCATGGTTGAGTTGGCCTTTCGGCGGCCCGGCGCAGCTCTGCTAAATTGCCCCAGATCGGAGCAAGCCTGAGGCGCGCATCATGATAGATAGCGTAGAGCCGATCATAGGTTGCTATAAGTTCAGGGGCTGCTGTTTCCGCTGGGCCTAACAGTGGTGTTACCCATTCTGCGATGCAGGCATCCATTGAGGGATATGCGCCAATGGCCACAGCCGCCATCATGGCCGCACCTGCTGCCCCCGTCTCCTCACGCTGTGACATGCGAACCGGGGCTTTGACTGATCCTGACAGAATGTGGCGCAGCGCCTGCGAGCGGGTTGCCCCTCCGGTGAGGCGCAGTTCAGTTGGCAGATCGCCCATCATGGCATAGCAATCGCGCATGGCCATGCCGAGGCCTTCAACCACAGCCCGCACCAGATCAGCAAAATGGTGATTGACTGACAGGCCAATGAAATCAGCGCGCGCATGGGCATCAACAAAGGGGCCGCGCTCTCCAGCTTCAGAGATATAGGGATGATAGATCAAGCTGCCGGGGGTGGATTGTTTGAGCCAGCCATCAATGCGCGCTACCAATTCAGACTGTGATGGAACTTGGCCAAAACTTTGCATGGCCTCAGCGGCGAGCCTGAGAACCCAATCAATGTTGAGCGTGGCTGCCATGTTGGTTTGAACTTGCGTGACGATGCCGGGAATGGGCAAAGCAATCACATAACCCGTGCATTCAGGATTGAGCACCACGGCTTCAGCCCGCACGGCGCGCAAGTGAACGCCCGTTGAGCCCACAGTGGAACAGGCGGCACCCCGCCCCTCGGTATAAACGCCAGCGCCCAAGGCCGTCATCGCCATGTCAACATAACCCAAGCTCACTGGT
>JANYGE010000436.1 GCA_025362535.1 Hyphomicrobiales bacterium | reverse complement strand
CGCAAATCCTTCAACTCTAAAACCTTCATCAAAATCTCTTCGCAATTTGGAGTTCTATTTTTTGAGCCCAATCTCCTAGATTGACCTGCCATCGAAATGACGAGAATTCAGCTGTCTTGGTTCAACACCATCGAGGCAATTGACGTTGATGGCAACAAATAATTTATCCGAATTTGGCGGGGTGCCACGCGCAAAACTTTCAATCCCACAGATCTTGCAGAAGAGGTGATGAACAACACCCTTGTTGAAAAGATATTCCGTGAGATGCTCCTTGCCTTGCAACAGCTTGAACTTATCTTCAGACGTGAAGGCCAACACGGAACCAAGTCTTTGACAGCGCGAACAATTGCACGTCACTGTAGAGGCAAGATCAACTTCAACTTCGTAACGCACCGCGCCACATTGGCAACCCCCCGCATACTGTTGAACAGCCATGTTTAGCCCTGCCCCATGGGAGCACCCAGCTCAACAAATTGTGCCAGTTGTTTGAGTGAATCCTGCCAGCCCAGATGGCACATTTCTTCTGGAATAATATCTGGCACACCAGCTTGGATGATCGTCATATCGGTGCCGCAAGACACTTTTTTCAAAATGACGGTGACAATAATTTCACCCGCCAGATTTGGATCATCGAACTTATCAGTGTAGCGCAGTTTCTCATTTGGAATAAGTTCAAGATATGTGCCGCCAAAGGCAGTGCTGCTACCGGAATCAAATTCGGTAAACTTCATGCGGAAGGTGCCGCCCGCGCGTGCATCCATGTGATCAACCGTGCACGTATAGCCAGCTGGTGGCAGCCATTTGACTGAAGCTGCGGGATCAAGAAATGCTTTATAAACGCGCGATGGCGGGGCTTTGAGAACACGGTGAAAATTTAATGTATAGGGCATAATTTACTCCTTATTTGGTTGCGCTGAGTAATTGAAAGCTTCCGCCCTGAGGGTCAAAGGCTGAGACAATCCATTGCCCTCCGGGAACCTGATGCGGGCCCATGGCAATCCTGCCGCCCGCTTTAGTGATGCGCGCCACTGCGGCATCAATGCCATCCACGTTGAAATAATAAAGCCACATCGGCATGGGCAGCATATCTTGTTTTTTCATCATGCCACCAGTGTCTTTGCCATCGATTTGAAACAGCATGTAGTCACCCATGGCGCCCATTGGCATCACAGTGCCCTTGGTCCAACCAAACATCTCTGCGTAGAAATTCCAAGCCGTATCAAGATCACCCACATGGGCTTCATTCCACCCCACAGCCCCTAGCGCTGATGATGCGGGAAGATTGCTGCCCTCGCGTGGAATTGGGGCCATAATATTGAATCTTGCGCCCGTCGGGTCAGCAACCACGGCAATGCATCCCACATCTGGCACATCCCAGGGCTCGCGCTTTACACCACCACCGAGCTTCTTAATTTTGGCGCAGGTCGCATCGACATCGGTCACATAGATATAACCAGACCAGAAGGGCGGTATGCCTTTCATGGTATCAGACATTGGCATAATGCCACCCATGCTACCGCCAGACTTAATATTCGCTACATCATATTCAGGCATTTGCGACTGGAACGTCCAACCCACAACAGCGCCATAGAATTTTTTGGCTCCTTCAACATCACTCGTCATAAGATCGTGCCAGATAAATGGATTCTGCATGTTAGTCTTCCTTTGCGTGATAAAATAGAAGTTCGATATAGCGGCGTAAATGACGAATGCTGTCAGCAGCAAGTGCCACGTCATTCTTCGCTTTGGCCATTATGAATCCACCTTGGATAACAGTCTGGGTGTGAAGCGCGAGACTCGCTGCGGACCATGTCGCCTGTGGTGCGTGTTTGGCTTTTGCGGCAATTATCATTTCAGCCACATGATCTGCATGTGTGGATATGCCAATATCGCAGGCCGCGCGAATGGCGGGGTGGGAGTCATATTGTTCCTGCACCATGGTGCCCAGAAAACATGTAATTTCCGGCAGCGTGCGACCTTCCAAAAGCTGCGCGCGAAAATCAATATAGGCAATGAGCTGATCCAACGGATCTTCATAGTGGTGGTAATCCGCCGTGGCAAAAACTTGCCCGGTCACTTCCGTCCAGAACTCGGTGGCCGCAATGGCAAGAGCTTCCTTGCTCGCAAAATGATGAAAAAATGCACCTTTGGTAACACCCGCCTCACGGCACAGCTCATCCACGGTGGTTGCATCATAGCCATTCTGGCGCACCAAATGGAGCGCGGCACCAAGCAGTTTGGTTTTTGTCGGGAGAGCTTGCATCAATCACTCATACCAACCAGTTGGTATGTTTGTCAAATCCAAATCTGCACCATTGCCTAATTCATAACAAAGAATATGGTGACCAAAAAAAATAACTGGGAGGTTACTTTGTACACCAAGCAAGCTCTTCACGAATTGGGCGTTAAGGCCGACGCAATTTCAGACGCGCAAAAACACCAGCTCGACGAACAAGGATATTTCATCGTCGAGAATGCCTTATCTCAATCAGATGTGCAAAAAATACGTGACGAGTTTGAACGTATCCATGCCGCTGAATCGGGCCAAGGTGGCCACGAGGTGCATGTTGAGCCGGGCGCACGGCGGCTCTCAAATATCTTTAATAAGTCTGATGTGTTTGACGTGTGCCTCAATATTCCCGAAGTGCTGGCTGCGGCCCATTATATGCTGGGCGAAATCAAAGTGCATGGGGCCAATTTACGTGACCCCAATAAAGGTTTCGGTCATCAGGATTTGCATGTCGATGTGCCCAAGAAATTCAATGATGATTGGTGGGTGCTCAATGCCATGTTGATGTTTGACGACATGACCTTGAGCAATGGCCCCACCCGCGTTATTCCGGGCTCGCACCTCTGGGCGCCGATCAATGTGCCTTACGTGAATATTGGCGATTGGGTGGCTGAGCCGATTTCGACGGAAGATCAAAAACGCATTCCGCAAGACTTGGGAGCACCTTATCCTGGCGAGGTGATGGTTACAGCGCCGGCAGGCTCTGTCATAATCTGCAATTCATCGATGTGGCACAGCGGCACTTTGAAGAAAGATGACACCCACCGCCGCATGCTCCACCTCACTTACACGCGCCGCGACTTGCCGCAGCAATTAACGCAAATCGACCATCTCACCAAAGCCCTCTATGATCGCATGAGCCCGGTGCATCGTTATCTGATGGAGATTGAACCCAATGCAGATGGCGGCATTTTAAGGCAACCAAAGAAAGACCATAAGGGCTGGTGGAACTGATCCGGCGCTCACTGAAACTCAGCCCTTCGTGATCAAGCGTGAACTGACAGCTCACGGATTTCCTGATACTAAACTGGCATGAA